>JANONM010000678.1:0-4756 GCA_031420855.1 Hyphomicrobiales bacterium | reverse complement strand
TCAGCAAAACTGCCAAACCGGGCTATGAGGGTTTTGGCCAAGGGCTTGGTATCGCCGCGCGTGACGGCACGGAACAACACCATTTCAAGAAGTTCATAGTCGGGAACGGCATTTGCACCGCCGGTCATGAAGCGGTCGCGCAAGCGTTCGCGGTGACCAAGATGCTGGGGCGGTGCGGCGTCTTCAAAACCTTTCGCCAGCTTCGCCATGGGTCAGGTCCGATGGGCCGGGCTGTGGTGGCCCTTGGGTGAGAGGGTAAATACTTCACAACCGGTTTCGGTGACGCCAACCGAGTGTTCAAACTGGGCTGACAGTGAACGATCACGGGTGACGGCAGTCCAGCCATCGCCGAGGACCTTGACATGGGCTCTGCCCAAATTGATCATCGGTTCAATGGTGAAAAACATGCCGGGCCGGAATTCTTCGCCTTCGCCCTTGCGACCATAATGCAACACGTTGGGGGTGTCGTGGAACACCCGGCCAAGGCCATGGCCGCAGAAATCTCTTACCACAGAACAACGTTCGGCTTCGGCATAGGATTGGATGGCGTGGCCAATGTCGCCGAAATGAGCGCCCGGTTTCACCGCAGCAATACCGCGCATCAGGCTTTCATAAGTGATTTCGACAAGGCGTTCGGCTTTGCGCGACACGGCACCGACATTGGCCATGCGGCTGGTATCGCCATACCAGCCATCGAGGATCAGTGTGACGTCGATGTTGACGATATCGCCGTCCAGCAAGGGTTTGTCGTTCGGCATGCCATGGCAGACCACATGGTTGATGGAAGTGCACAGGGCATGCTTGTAGCCCCGGTAATTGACCGTGGCGGGGATGGCCTGGTGATCACGGGCAAATTCCACACACAAACGATCAAGAGCTGAAGTGGTCACTCCGGGCTTTGCAGATTCAACCAGAAGATCGAGACACTGCGCAGCAAGGCGGCCAGCCGCATGCATGCCGGCAAAATCTTCCGGTCTGTGCAGTTTGATGCGAATGCTGTTTGTGTCAGTAACGGTCGTCATTGCAAATCCAGGATTGGAACCATGCCTTCAATGGCAATTCTGTCAGGCGAGACATGGCAGGTCAATGCCATGGCTTCAACCCCTTGTGATGTGGCACGGCGGAAAGCTTCAACATATTTCGGATCGAGATCGGCTGTCAGTGAAAAATCCTGCGCACCCCCACCTTGAATGACATAGGCCATGATGGCGCGGTGGCCTTGTTTCACCATGTTGCTGAGTTCATGCAAATGCTTGGTGCCGCGCTCTGTCACACAATCGGGAAACTCAGCGTGGCTGGGCTGACGATACAGGGTGACGTTTTTCACTTCGATGTAGCAATCGGGAAGTTCATTACCTTGCAACAGCAAGTCGATACGGCTGTTGGTGCCGTACTTCACCTCGCGCCGGATGGTTGGATAGGATTGCAGGTCAGGCAGCAACTTGTTGTTCAAGGCTTCTTCAAACAGATTGTTCGGGTGGGCGGTGTTGATGCCTATCAGGCCGAAGTCCGGACGCTCGACGATTTCAAGTGTGTGGGGATATTTGCGGGTTTTGCTGTCTGATCGTGACAGATAAACTACTGCGCCGGGTGTCGTCAGCCCCAACATGGCACCGGTGTTGGGGCATGCTGCGGTGACAAATTCTCCTGTATCCAGAGTCACATCGGCCAGAAACCTCTTGTAGCGCTTCAACAGTTTTCCGCGTTGCAGGGGCGCTTTGAATTGCATGTAAAACTCCTTTTTTGACAGGGACCATCTGGCCTGCCAAATGTCCAGTTTAAATTGGAGAGACGGGATGACAGATGCACCTAGCGCTGCGGTTTTGTTGATTGGCGATGAGGTCTTGTCGGGCCGCACCAAAGACAAGAACCTTGGATTTATTGCAGACTATCTCAATGCCATGGGCATTGACCTGAAAGAAGCCCGCGTGGTGGCAGATGATGAGGCCGATATTGTTGCTGCCGTGAACGCTTTGCGGGCGCGTTATACCTATGTTTTTACCACAGGTGGCATTGGGCCAACCCATGATGACATCACGTCGGACAGCATTGCCAAAGCCTTTGGTGTTGGCATTTCGCAACATCCTGAAGCATCAGAAATCCTGCTCAAGCATTTTGCCACGATGGGCCGCGAACCCAATGAAGCCCGTATGCGCATGGCCCGCATTGCCCATGGCGCAACGTTGATCGAGAACCCGGTTTCAAAGGCACCGGGGTTCAGACTCGAAAATGTGTTTGTCATGGCGGGTGTGCCGAAAGTCATGAATGCCATGATGGATGCCTTGGCACCCAGTCTGTCGCGGGGTGCGCCGGTGCAAAGTCGCACGATAGCATTTCTCGGCGGGGAAGGTGACATTGCCAAGCCGTTGCAAGAGATTCAGGCGCGTTATTTCATGTTGTCAATCGGCTCATACCCGTTTGAAACGGTGGAAGGTTTTGCCACCAATCTGGTGTTGCGCGGGCGTGATGAAGCTGCGCTTGCAACGGCTACAAGTGAGGTTGCAGCTGCCACCGAGGCATTGTTCCGAGAAGGAAAAGCCCGGGGGTGGCGTGAAGTTTAGGTGGCGAGAAAAGTAAGTTAATCTCAAATCCCCCGTCATTCCAGCCAAACGTAGCTCTTGCGGAGCGCGAGCTGGAACCCCGCTTTGCCTGGCCCAAAGCGGGGTTCCAAATCGCTTACTCCGCTGCGCTACGTGCGCGTTTGGAATGACGTAGTATTTGTATTTAATTGACCGCTCGATGCTCTAGGTGTGGGTTGATTTCAAAGCAAACCGGAAATTGTCTACGCTGCCAAAGCACGGCGGACTTTTTCTGTCAGGTCGTTGCGGGTGAATGGTTTGTTCACCAGTTCAATGGTGTCTGGCATATCCTGCATGAGGCGCACCGAACCCGGTGCATAGCCCGACATGAACAATACCTTGAGTTCAGGCCGCAGCTTCATGGCTTTGGAAATCAATTCGGGGCCATTCATGCCACCGGCCATGATCACATCAGACAGCACGAGACTGATGTCGAGGCGGTTCTGGATGGTTTTCAGGCCTTCGGGACCATTGATGGCAGTGAGGACTTCGTAACCGATTTCTTCGATCATGGCTGCTGCCACTTCGCGCACCGAGTCATTGTCTTCGACGACCAAGACAATTTGCTTTTGGACAACGGGTGCTGCTTCAGCGTCGGCAAGCTGCAAGGGGATGACGTTGTCAAAGCTGTTTTCAGCTACGTCCTTGATGACAGTTGCCTGCCAACCCTGAGGTTTGACAGGCGGTCGTTTGAGTTCGCTGTCCTTGAGGCGTGGCAGGTAGAGTTTTACCGTCGTGCCATGGCCAACTTCCGAATAGATTTTGACATGGCCGCCCGACTGCTTGACGAAACCATAAATCATCGAGAGGCCAAGGCCCGAGCCTTTTTCCGGGCCTTTGGTGGTAAAGAAGGGTTGGAAAACTTTTTCGATGTTTTCGGGCGCTATGCCTGAGCCTGTGTCAGTTACAGAAATTTCAATATAATCGCCGGGGTTTACGTCTTCGAAATCCTTGCAATAGTCTTCGGTCAAGGCACGGTTGCAGGTTTCGATGATCAAGTCGCCGCCTTTGGGCGCCATGGCATCGCGGGCATTGATGGCCAGGTTGAGAATGGCGGTTTCCAGCATCGTCTTGTCGGCCTTGACAGCCCAGGTATTTTCGCCCGGAATGATTTTGAGATCAACAACGGCAGTCAGGGCTTGGGTCAGCAGATCGCTCATGCTGAACACCAGATCGTTGACCGTCAGTTCCTTGTTCTGCAGGGTTTGCTGGCGCGAGAAGGCCAACATGCGGCGGGTGAGGTCCGAGCCTTTCTCGGCAGCGTCGATGGCGGCCTTGATGCGTTTGGTGGCGCGTTCATCGGTTTTCACCATTTGCTGCACCATTTCCAGGTTGCCCATGACAACCATCAGAAGGTTGTTGAAGTCGTGGGCAATGCCGCCGGTCAACTGGCCGACAGCTTCCATTTTCTGGGCCTGGTGGTATTTGCGTTCAAGGGCCTTGCGTTCAGTTACACTCTGGCAGCAGCCAAAAACTGTTTCGATGGTGCCTGCGTCGTCGCGCTCAGCTTCCATGCTGACTTCGAAATAGGTAAGTTCACCTGAGGGAAGGCGTACAGCGATTTCCAGGTTTTTGACGTGCTGGCCCATTTTGGACAATTCGAGGGCTTCGCAGAATTTCTCACGGTCACCGTTGTCAATGAGATCTATGAAGGTTTTCAGGGTGGGATGAACCATGTCATTGGCCTTGCCGATGAGCAAGGCGAGCTCTGATGTCAGGCGCGATACATTGCTGGAAACGCGCAATGAAAAACTGCCAAGTCGCGCTGCGGCCTGGGTGCGCTTGAGATTGCGCTCGGAGGCTTTCAAGCGTTCGAGAGCGACCATCTGGGCGTCGATGTTGCGACACAGGCCGACGGCCTTGATGGGGGAACCATCAAGCGCATTGCGCTGCACGCCAGCGACTGATTCAATCCAGGTATATTTTTCGCCAGTGGTTTTGACCCGGTAACGGGTCTGGAAAACCTCGGAACCAAAGGGGGCCTTGCGGATGGCGATGTCGAGGGTTTTGTCCCTGTCGTCGGGATGAATCAACATGTCAAAGGATTGAAAGTCCAGATCCTTGTTGCCGACCGACTTGCCAAACAGTTCCAGCATTTCCGGCGAGTTGAAGGTTTTGCCGGATTCATAATCGTGATCCCACAAGGCGTAACCGCCAGACCGCAATGCAAGGTTCAG
>JANONM010000677.1:0-1952 GCA_031420855.1 Hyphomicrobiales bacterium | reverse complement strand
GGGAAAACTTTGGACCTTGCAATTCACGTGGCGTTTTGTTTGATTTCTTGAAGTTCCAACAAACTCGACATAGGAATTGCTTTCCCAAAAACCGTCATTCCAAACGCCCGCTCTATCGCGGGCGATTTGGAACCCAGCTTTGGTGACAACGAGCTAACCTGTTGAAAGAAAGCGGGGTTCCAGCTCGCGCTCCGCAAGGGCTACGCTTGGCTGGACTGACGCTCGATTGTGTTTTTCTACTCGGTACTTTCCCCGGACATTCGTGTGCGAAAGCGGGAAGCCAGACTTTCTACATATGAGTTGGTTGAAAGTCCGGTTCCCCACTTTCGTGGGGATGACCATAAAAATGGTGATTGCTTTAACTGCTGCTCGTGGCCTCCAACCCCGCTTACCCTATTTCTTCTCCTCCGCCGTTGACGGATCAAGCAGGCGGTGGAGGTGGACGATGAAATAGCGCATCTGGGCGTTGTCGATGGTTTCGCGGGCTTTCGACACCCAGGCCTGATGGGCCAATTCGAAATTTGGATAGAAACCCACAACATCCAGACTCGCCAGATCCTTGAAGGTGACTTCCGAGACGTCATCAAGTTCGCCACCAAAAACCAGATGCACGAGTTGTTCTGTCTTGGGCGCTGCTTTTGCCATCATGCCGTCTCCATTGCCCTCATAATAACGCGTTGCCATTGGGCCTGCGCCGCGACCACGCCGGGTTGCCATGGTTCGGGGCGATTGTAAATCACGGGGCCGCCCTTTTCGGTTGTCAAAATGCCACCTGCTTCCTTGAGGATGAGATGGCCCGCCGCAATGTCCCAGTCATTCTTGGGGCCGGAAGAAATGGCACCTGCAAGTTTTCCTTCGGCGATGGCAGAAAAGCGCAGGAGCAGTGGCAACTTTGAGGTTCGTTCCGTGCTGAAGCCTGCCGCCTCTATACCCGACTTGTACTTGTTGTGGGTGATGACATGACGCCGTGCTGCGGCGCTGTCGATCAACAGCGGCTTGCCATTGCAGAATGCACCACCGTCCTCCACCGCATGGAAAAAAACATCGTCCGCGGGCCGGTAGAGCACCGAAACTACGGGCCTGCCTTCAAAGGCCAAAGCCGCGCCAATCGCCCAGTCGACACCACCCGCCTGAAAGTCCCTCGTGCCATCAATCGGATCAACAATCCACAGGCGTCGCTTGCCAAGCCGTTCGGTTGTATCTGGCGTTTCCTCCGACAGCCAGCCATCGTCCGGCCTTGCAGTGGTGATGGTTGATTTCAGATAGGCATCAACGGCAAGATCAGCTTCGGTGACAATGGTGCCGTCAGGTTTTTGTTTGTGGGCAGGGGCCTTGCGGTGAAAAGACATGGCGATGCGCGCCGCTGCCCGCACGGATTCCTTCAACAGCTCAAGGTCAGCGGCCAGCAATGGTCATCTCGCCCAGATAAATGCTGGGGGCATTGCTGGCCCCCCGGAATTGCAAATCATTTGCTGGTTCTGCTGCCTTGAACATGTCGCGCAAATTGCCAGCCACGGTGACCTCGCTGACCGGATAGGCGATGACGCCATCTTCAATCCAGAAGCCTGAAGCGCCCCGGCTGTAATCACCGGTCACCATGTTGATGGACGAGCCGATAAATTCGGTGACCAGGAAGCCCTGACCAAAATCTTTCATCATCTCCTGCGGGCTGCGGCGGCCTGCTTCGATGTGAAGGTTTGTGGTTGAGGCCGAGGGCGGTGAGGCAAGGCCGCGTGCACCGTGGCCCGTGGGGGCGAGGCCCAGTTGCCGGGCGGAGCGCAGGTCCATGACCCACGATGTCAGCACACCCTTGTCAATCAGGTTACGGCGTTGGGTTGGCAGGCCTTCACCATCAAAGGGCCGTGAACCTGCGCCCCGTTGGCGATGCGGATCATCCACCAAGGTTAAATGGTCTGCAAAAATCTGCTTGCCCAAATCGCTTTTCAGGAAAC
>JANONM010000676.1:0-3408 GCA_031420855.1 Hyphomicrobiales bacterium | reverse complement strand
CTGGAAGAAACCCAAGATGCTGGAGCAATTGATGCAACTTTTGTATCAACAGATCGCCCGCAAGCCGAACGAGAAAAAGCGCGATCCCGGTTTCAAGCGGCTGGCTGAGGCGATGTTTGACAAGACCGAAGTGTCGTCAGCGCAACGACCGGAAGCACTTGAGGTTGATGCAACCTTTCAGGCTTCGGCGGATGAAGTTTTGCGGGCCAAGGATTTTGAGCAGATGAGCGTGGCTGAACAAGCGCAAGCCAAACAGGCTTTGCAACAGATGCGCCTCAACAAGATTGAGGTTCGAACCCGGCGATTCCAGTCGGCTCAACGGGGCAAATCCATTGACATGCGGCGCACCCTGCGGGCTTCATTAGGTAGTGGTGGTCAGCCCCTGTCTTTGGCTCGCAAAACCCCGCGTTGGCGTGAGCCACCGCTGGTGGTGCTGTGCGATATTTCTGGCTCTTGCTCCAATTACAGCCGGATGTTTTTGCACTTCCTGCATGGTCTGACCAATGACCGTTCGCGGGTTTCGGTTTTTCTGTTTGGCACGCGGCTGACCAACATCACACGGGAGCTGAAACGCCGCGATGTGGACGAAGCCATGGACAAGGTTTCCGCTGCCGTCAAAGACTGGTCGGGAGGCACCAAAATCGGTACGACCTTGCGGCAATTCAACGTCAAATGGGCGCGGCGTGTGTTGGGGCAGGGTGCCCATGTCCTGTTGATGACCGACGGGCTGGACCGGGACGACATCAGCCAACTCACCCACGAAATGCGGCGATTGCGATTGATGGCGAAGCGCATTGTCTGGCTCAATCCGCTTTTGCGCTTTGATGGCTTCGAAGCCAAGGCGGGTGGCATTCGCGCCATCATGCCGCATGTGGATGAATTCCGCCCGGTTCATAGCCTTGATAGCTTGGCCGACCTTGCCAACACGCTTGCGAAGCCGCGACGTGCGGCGCATGATCCAAAGTTGTGGTTAAAGCGGTTAGAGGATTGAACTCAAATGGTGCTCGCAACGGCTGAGCTTTGGCTGCGGGAAGGGCGGAAAGTGGCACTTGCCACGGTCATAGAAACCTGGGGATCGGCACCACAACCCGTTGGTGCCCAACTGGTGATTGACAGCGATGGGAATTTTGAAGGCTCGGTTTCGGGCGGATGTGTGGAAGGGGCTGTGGTGAGTGAGGCGTTGGATGCGATTGCATCCGGCATGATCAAAGTTCTGGCGTTTGGTGTAGCCGATGAAATGGCCTGGGAAGTGGGCTTGGCTTGTGGCGGCAAAATCCGGGTTTATGTGGAGCCGGTGAATTGAAGCGTGAACTGTTGGAAGAGATTGTCCGTGCACGGACGATACGCCGTGCCGTGGCGGTTGTAACGGATATCCAGACAGGTGCGCAACGGATGGTGGCGCGTGAAGAAGCTTCCCGGGATGTGTTTGCGCCGATGCTGGAAAAAGCCTTTCGTTTTGATAAATCCAGTGTCGAACAAACCGAACGGGGCGAAGTTTTTGTGTCGGTCCATAATCCCCGACTGCGACTTGTCATCATCGGGGCTGTGCATATTGCCCAAAGCGTTATCCCGATGGCGGATGCGGCGGGATACGACATCACCGTCATCGATCCGCGGGGGGCCTTTGCCACAGGTGCCCGGTTTCCGTCAGTCACCTTATTTGATCAGTGGCCGGATGAAATTTTGCCACGCTTGGGGCTTGATGCCCGCACCGCTGTTTTGGCGCTGACCCATGATCCCAAGATCGATGACCCGGCGCTTGATCTCGCACTCAAGTCTGAAGTTTTTTACATCGGCGCATTGGGATCGAAGAAAACCCAAGAGGCGCGTCGGGCACGTTTACTGGACCGGGGATTTAACGTGGCGGCGCTGGGGCGCATTCACGGGCCGATTGGATTGGCCATTGGTGCCGTTGGTGCGCCAGAAATTGCGATTTCAATCATGGCTGAAATGACCCGTGTATTGAGGTTGGGGGCGTGATATTTGGCAAGGTGCCATTGTCTGAAGCCGTGGGCGCCATCCTTGCTCACGGGGTGCGGCAGCATGACGGGGCATTCAAAAAGGGCCGTATTCTCAGTGCTGCTGATGTTGCGGTTCTGACAGCCTCTGGACTTACGCATGTAACAGTAGCCCGACTTGATGAAGATGACATTCCCGAAGACAAGGCGGCGCGGGCTGTGGCGCTTGCGGTGGCGGGGCTGGGAACCGTGGCCCAGCAGGCTTTCACCGGCCGGGCCAATGTGCATGCGCAACAATATGGATTGGCTTTCATTGATGTTGAGCGGGTGCGGGCGATCAATCACCTGCACGAAAGCCTTACCATCGCCACGCTGAGGTCCCACAGCGTGGTCTCGCCCAAGCAAATGTTGGCGACGGTTAAAATCATTCCCTTTGCGACACCGCGAAACATATTGGAAAAAGCACTGTCGATTGTTGGCGAGCAACCCTTATTGCATGTGCGGCTGTTCCAACGCCACAAGGTGAGCCTTGTCATCACACGGTTGCCGCAGAGCAAAGCCAGCATAGTAGCGAAGTCCGAGCAAGCGATCCGGCAAAGGCTGGAAGCACTGGGCTTGGCATTGAGCGACGTTTTGATTGTTGAGCATGAGCAACAATCTGTTGCAAATGCGATTGCAGAACTTGCCGCCAAGGGAAGCGATTGCATTCTGGTGTTTGGGGCATCGGCGATTGTCGATCGCGGCGATATCATTCCGGCGGGGCTGGTCGAGGCAGGCGGCGATGTGGTGCATCTGGGCATGCCGGTTGATCCGGGCAATTTACTGATGTTGGGACGACTGAAAAACATTCCCGTCATCGGCGTTCCCTCTTGTGCCCGTTCGCCCAAGCGCAATGGCTTTGACTGGGTGCTGGAACGTATTATGGCGGGCATTACTGTCACGGGAGAGGACATCATGGACATGGGAGCCGGAGGATTGCTGGCCGAGATTCCATCGCGACCAAGTCCGCGCGAATTGAATACAGCTCCGCGCGTGGTTGCAATTGTGCTTGCCGCTGGAAAGTCCACGCGCATGGGTTCCCATAAAATGATGGCGGAGGTTGATGGGCAACCCATGCTGCGGGTCGTCGTGCAGAATGTGCTGGAGTCGGGAGTAGATGAAGTTATTGTGGTGACGGGCCATGGGGCCGCTGATTGCGAGACTGTGCTTTCGGGATTGAAAGTGCGGCTGGTGCATAACCCTGACTATGCAACGGGTCTGGCCAGTTCGCTGCGGGTTGGCATTGGGGCGGTGGGGAAGGCGGATGCCGTTGTGGTTTGCCTGGGTGACATGCCGCGTGTTGCCGGCAGTTTGATAGACCGGATGATTGCTGCCTTCAATCCGGATGAACATCGCTCCATCGTCATGCCGACTTTCGAAGGGCGATCAGGCAATCCGGTTTTATGGAGTG
>JANONM010000675.1:0-3125 GCA_031420855.1 Hyphomicrobiales bacterium | reverse complement strand
ACGCGAACAATCTCCGCGCAATATGTTCGGTCTGCAATGAGGGTGCTAAAAATCTGACATTGCCACGCCCTGATTGGATGAAACTTGCCGCGCAAATCAGACGTGCACCGGGCGACGTGCAAGTTCGGGCCTTGGAATGGTTGATCGGGAAGTTTCCCGACCAATCAAAATCGATCATAGCGAAGAAAAAATAAACCTACCGCTCCACACACATGGCAATGCCCATGCCGCCGCCGATGCAGAGGGTGGTGAGGCCTTTTTTGGCGCCTGAGCGTTGCATTTCATGCAGCAACGTAATCAACACACGCGCCCCCGATGCGCCGATGGGGTGGCCGATGGCGATGGCGCCACCGTTGACGTTGACCTTGGATGTGTCCCAGCCCATGTCCTTGTTGACGGCACAGGCTTGCGCGGCGAAGGCTTCGTTGGCTTCGACCCGGTCAAGATCAGCGGCTTTCCAGCCGGCCTTCTGCAGGGCGAGTTTTGAGGCCGGAATCGGGCCTGAGCCCATCAGGGCGGGATCGACACCCGCGGTTGACCACGACGCAATACGGGCCAGGGGTTCGAGGCCGCGCTTAGCCGCTTCGGCGGCCGACATCAAAATCAGAACCGCAGCACCGTCATTGATGCCGGAAGCATTGGCGGCGGTCACCGTGCCGTCCTTGGAAAAAGCCGGGCGGAGTTTTGTGACCGAGTCGAGGGTCACACCTTTCTTGATGTATTCGTCGTCCGAAACAATCACGTCACCCTTGCGGCCCGCGATGGTGACGGCGCAAATTTCATCCTTGAACTTTCCGGCGGCTTGCGCCGCTTCGGCCT
This sequence comes from Hyphomicrobiales bacterium, assembly GCA_031420855.1. Taxonomy (GTDB): domain Bacteria; phylum Pseudomonadota; class Alphaproteobacteria; order Rhizobiales; family Aestuariivirgaceae; genus Aestuariivirga. The sequence continues at coordinate 2,306 of JANONM010000675.1, read as the reverse complement.
TGTTTTGTGAGGCGACGGCAAAGGCATCCTGCTCATCCCGGGTGATCTGCCACTGCCTGGCCACGTTCTCGGCTGTGGTTCCCATGTGATAGCCGTGGAAAGCATCCCACAGTCCATCCCTGATCATGGTGTCGATGAAGTTCCAGTCTCCCATTTTCACGCCGTCACGCAAATGGGCGGCATGGGTGGATTTTGACATGGATTCTTGGCCGCCTGCTGCCACAATTTTCACGTCGCCTGAGGCAATTTGCTGCATGCCCAGCGCTACAGCGCGAAGCCCTGATCCACAGACCTGGTTCAAGCCCCAAGCCGTTGCCGTGTTGGGAATGCCGGCATGAATGGCAGCTTGGCGGGCCGGGTTCTGGCCCTGGGCCGCAGTCAACACTTGTCCGAGGATCACTTCATCGATGTCGCTGGGGACAAGTTTGGCGCGCTCAATGGCGGCCTTGAGGGCGACGGTGCCAAGCTGGGCTGCGGTTAGCGAAGCCAGCGCTCCATTGAAAGAGCCAACGGGCGTGCGGGCGGCGGATACGATGACGACATCTGTGGACATGGTGCTCTCTCTCGATATGGATTTTGCTGGTTATGGCAGAGATTGGCCCGATGTTGCAATGCGAAGCCAAGAGATTGTGCGTTGTCACTTGTTTTTGCACTTGCAATTGTGCGGTGCAGAGCGCAACTTTTTGAAAAGTCGATGCGTAACAGGAGATGAGCGTGAGCGAAGACCAACCAAAGCCGGAACAGGCCAAGCCCAAGACCGCCACAGTAATCAAAAAATATGCCAATCGCCGCCTCTATAATACGGCAACATCGACCTATGTAACGCTCGAAGACCTGGCCAAGATGGTGAAGGAGGGGGTTGATTTTGTGGTTTTTGATGCCAAATCAGGGGACGACATCACCCGCTCGGTATTGGCCCAGATTATTTTTGAAGAAGAAGGCAAGGACGGCAACACCCTGCTGCCCGTCAATTTTCTGCGCCAACTCATCCGTTTCTATGGCGACAGCATGCAAGGCATGGTTCCGGGCTTTCTGGAGTTTTCCATGGGCAATCTGACGCAGGAACAGGACAAGTTGCGCCAACAGATGGGTAGCGCTCCAGGCGGTGACGCTTACAAGTTGATTGAAGAAACCGCCAAACGCAACATGCAGCTGTTTCAGGACTCGCTCAAGATGTTCACGCCGTTTGGCAGCGGCATTGCCAGTGGTCTTGCCAGTGGTCTTGCCAGTGGTCTGGGTGGTGCCAAGTCACCGGGTTTTGTCAATCCCTTCGCACCGCCGGCAGCACCTGCCAGCAAGCCTGCCAATCCGGAACACAGTGCTGCAAGCCGCGATGATCTGCAAGCCCTCAAGGAACAAATGGCGGCCATGCAGGAAAAGCTGGAAGCTCTTAACCGCAACTGATCGGCAAGGCTAGGAAGCCAGCCTGGTTTTCTCCGGTTGCTGGCTGTGTGGCAGCAGGGCGGCTGACAATTCAGCCAGCACTGATTTCAGAAGGCCCAGATTTTCTTCCGACGAGACCTGCAATGTCGCCAAATCGGTTCCTGGTTGCCCGTGGGGTGTCCCATCAAGACTCATTTCTTCATCAGCAATCGCCATGACATGTTGAGAAATTGCTTCCGGCGCCATGACCGTCAAGGCGTTGGCATGGATAGGGTGGTTCCCAAGTTCATCAACCCGCGGGGGGAGGTTGGAATGTGATGTGCTGTCAATCGCAGCAGAACTTTCATCGATGGCAAATGAGGGTTGCGATCTGATGGCCCAGGGTGCCACAACCGAGGCCTCACCGAAATAGTTGCCCTGCAAATAGTCAACGTCGAGGTTGCGCAACATCTGGGCATCTGCTTCGTTTTCAACCCATTCGGCCACCAGCTTCAGGCCAAAGGAACGGGCGAGGTTGACCATGCTTTTGACAAAGATCTGGTTGTCGGTGTTGTGGGCGATATCAACACAAAAACTGCCATCGAGTTTGATCATGGAGAGGGGAAGCTGCATGAGGTTGCGATAGGAGGTGTAGCCTGCGCCAAAATCATCCAGGGCCACACCGCAACCATGGTGCTGCAAAGCCGTCAGGAAGGCATGGGAGGTGTCGAGGTCGCCCAGTTCCGAGGTTTCGGTGAGTTCAATGACCAGCCGCGGTGCCAATTCCCTTGCCGCCGCTATCATGTCGATGAGTTGTACATTCCAGCGCGGGTCGTTGGCGGTTGTTGCTGAAATGTTTATCGACAAGCGGGCCTCTGGATAAATCTGCAGGGTTGAGAGAGCCATTTGCAGGACTGCCCGGTCAATCAGCCGAATGAGTCCCA
>JANONM010000674.1:0-2780 GCA_031420855.1 Hyphomicrobiales bacterium | reverse complement strand
GTTCTTCAATTACGTGGTTCTGAAACAATTGCGGAAGGCCCACGCATGAGCGACGCGTCCTATAAACTGGAGAAAAACCGCCGCAGCCTGATGGAGCGTTTGTTCGAGCCACCAGCGGTTGGTAAAATGGCGCCGGTAGCCAAGTTCGTCGCCTATGGTTTTCTGGCTTTCTGGTCGGCTTTTGTGTTGTTCCCGTTGTATTGGGTTGTCATCACCGCTTTCAAGAGCCGGCAAATTGTCAATGAAGGCCCGTACTTCATCCCGTTTGTGGATTTTGAACCAACCCTCGATGGCTGGCGTCAGCAATTTTTGACTGATCCGTTTTGTGACCTGCCCGCCATTGGCCGCCAACTTGGTCTGTATGTTTATAATTCCTTGGCGTTCCTGATCTCGCCGATTGTTGACGTGACTTACATGGAGCCACAGATCTGCAAGGTGTATTTGGCCTACATGAATTCCTTCGTTGTCAGCATAGGATCTACAGCGCTTTGCATCGTGGTTGGCAGCATGGCGGCCTATGCCTTGGCGCGAATCCAATACAAACCCAGGTTCGGCAATATCGTGATGTTCGTGTTGCTGGCCTTGGCGAGCATTCTCGCCACCACTTACGCAGGGGTTCATTGGCTCGTTGCCGCCGCCGTGGCACTTGCGCTGTTTTTCCTGCTGGCCCGCGCCATCGGAAAACATTTCAAAGGCCGTCTTGGCAATGGCGATATCCTGTTCTGGATTATCTCCCAGCGCATCCTGCCACCCGTCGTCGTCATAATTCCTGTTTACATGATGTTCCAGGCCGTTGGCATGATCGACACCCACATGGCCCTGATTATTGTTTATGCCGTGGCCAACCTGCCCATCGTCGTCTGGTTGATGCATGATTTTTTCGCCAGTCTGCCGATTGAACTTGAGGAATCAGCCCAGCTCGACGGTTCAACGCGCTTCGGTATTTTCTGGGATATTGTGTTGCCGTTGACCAGACCCGGCCTTGCGGCCGTGACATTGCTGACTCTCATCCTCAACTGGAATGAATATTTGTTCGCCGTGTTTCTCTCGACATCAAAGGCCCAGACCATGCCGATCATGGTTGCAGCCAAAAACGCGGGTGAGCGCGGCATCCTGTGGTGGGAGATGTGCGCCATCATCGTGGTCATGATCATCCCCGTCATCATCATGGCGATCTTTTTGCAACGGTTCATTGCCAAGGGCGTTCTGCTTGGCGCAGTCAAAGGTTAGGCGAGAAATTCCATGGCAATAATGAAAACCGGCATTCCCGTCAGTTTTGACAAGGTTGCCAAATCCTTTGGCGATGTATCGGTGTTGCAGGAGTTCAACCTCGACATCAACCCAGGTGAATTCCTTGTGTTACTGGGTGCCTCAGGCTCTGGCAAAACCACAGCGCTGCGCATTCTCTGCGGTCTCGAAACTGCAACCTCGGGCCACGTGCGGATTGGCGAACGAGACGTAACCGAAGTACTGCCGAAATACCGCGACATATCGATGGTGTTCCAGTCCTACGCGCTTTATCCGCACAAGACAGTGGGCGAGAATATTGGCTTTCCTTTGAAAGTGCGCAAAGTCAATCCCGCAGAAATGGAAGTCGCAATCCGCGAGGCAGCATCGCAAGTGCAACTTGAAACGCTGCTGCACCGCTACCCCCGCGAATTGTCGGGTGGTCAAAAACAACGTGTGGCCTTGGCCCGCGCTATCATCCGCCGCCCTTCGGTGTTCCTGATGGATGAGCCCTTGTCCAATCTCGATGCCAAACTGCGCGGCCACATGCGGGCTGAACTGAAGCATATGCAACACACCCTTGGCATTACAACGCTCTATGTAACCCACGATCAGATTGAAGCCATGACCTTGGCCCACCGGGTGGCCATTCTGGAAAAGGGCGTGTTGCAACAATTGGCACCCCCTGCCGAAATCTACAACAACCCCGCCAATCTTTTCGTGGCACAATTCATCGGCTCGCCGCCGATGAATGTGTTGCACGGCGAACTTGACGGTAGCACCTTCAACACCACAGACGGCGCAATCAAGGTGAACGTCAAAGGCAAGGTGGCCAAAGCTGTATTGGGCGTGCGACCTGAAGATTGCTCAATGGTCTCAAGTGCCAAGGGCGATTTGAAAGGTGAAGTCTACGCCACGGAACTGATCGGCGACCACACGCTGGTAACCGTGAAAGCCCATGGCGGCTTGCTGACAGTCAAGGCCGGCAAGGAATACACCGCCAAACTCGGCGAAAATGTCGGCATCGCCATGAACAAGAACAGCCTGTATGTCTTTAACGAAGAAGGCGGCGTACGGATCAGGTAGAGACTGCGCCCCGGCAAGGGACCTCAGTGACAGCCAATGACAGCCACACGTTGATTGAGCCAACATTTTGGCGTTGCGGCAATGCAACCCATGTGGCAATTCCCATGCACACTTACTTTCAATGAGCATCCCATGAAAAAAATCTATCCCGACGCCAAGGCGGCTCTCGACGGCTTGTTGTTTGATGGCATGTTGATTGCCGCCGGTGGATTTGGCCTCTGCGGCATTCCGGAATTGCTGATTGCCGAAATCAAGGCCCGTGGCACCAAGGGCCTCACCATCGCCTCGAACAATGCTGGCGTTGATGGCTTTGGACTGGGCCAGCTTCTGGAAAACCGCCAGGTCAAGAAAATGATCTCGTCCTATGTCGGAGAAAATGCCGAGTTCATGCGCCAGTATCTGGCCAAGGAACTCGAAGTCGAATTCAATCCGCAAGGCACGTTGGCTGAACGCATGCGGGCAGGGGG
>JANONM010000673.1:0-2116 GCA_031420855.1 Hyphomicrobiales bacterium | reverse complement strand
CGCGCATGTTGTCGTACATGGTTTTGGCCGCCGCACCTTTGAGTTCAAAGGTCATTTTGCAATTCGGCGCTTTGCCATCCTCACCACAGCTTTCGGAAGACAAATAGAAGCCGCCTTCCAGCTTGCCGTCGCGGGGCGCCGCAGCAGCTGGAGTTGCCAAGATACAAATCGAAAACATGACAAGCAATGTTGATTTCATCGAAAACTCCTATCTTGCCGCCCAAAGCAATCCACGTTCAAACATTATCTTCATTTCCGGCACCGCAAATTCATCTGCTGTATGACCGAGCGCCGAATAGAACACACGGCCCTTGCCATAAATCTTTTTCCAAACCACAGGCATGACAACTCCCTTGATCCAGTCACAATGGCTGCCGTCGAAAGTCGTGGTGGCGAGAACTTCAATCATCGGATCGACATGCATGTAATATTGCTCAGACCGATAGGCAAAATCCTCGACGCCTTGCATGATCGGATCATCAGGTTTGGCAACATTGACACGGTAGTCGATAATATTGCCGGGATGTGACACCCATTGGCCGCCTGTCATGAACTGATATTCGGTTTCATGGCGAAACGCATCGCACATCAAGCCGTGCATGCCGCCAAGCCCCACACCACTGCGCACCGCATCACAGAGATTGGCCACCTCATCCTTCTCGATGGTGCTCATGGTGATCATCGGCACGATCAGGCTGTAGTCATGAATGGCCTTGTCGGCAAAGGCCTTGCTGCCCTGTTCCATGCGAACCACAAAGCCATGGCTTTCCAATATTTCACGCGCAATATCAGCACTGCGTTCCGGCGTATGGCCTTCCCAGCCACCCCAGCAGATAAGGGCTTGTTTGTGTGTCATGTGATTCTCCTTTGCAAGTCTGCTGTTCAATAAGCAAAATCCCGAAACACCCTGGAAATATCGCCCTTCCAGGCCCCGTGATAAAGTTCAAGCAACTGGTCGGCTGCGGTCTTGCCCGTTGAAACAGTTTCATCCAGTACATCCAGAAAGCTGGATTCAGTTCGGCCCTTGCGGCTCTGCTGATTGCGGGCATCAAGTCCGGCCCGTGACAATTGCAACACGTCTCGGGCCACATCCTGAACCGTCCGTCCACGGATCATTGCCTTGAGGCCTTGCGTCGGCACTGCATCGCGCAAGGCTTGTCGTTCCTCCGCCGTCCAATGCTTGACCAAGTTCCACGCCCCATCGAGCGAAGCCTGATCATACAGCAGTCCCACCCAGAACGCCGGTAGCGCACACAAACGCCGCCATGGACCTGAATCAGTGCCGCGCATTTCCAGATAACGCTTCAACCGCACCTCTGGAAAAATCGTGGTGAGGTGGTCAGCCCAATCTTTCATCACGGGTTTTTCGCCAGGCAGTTGCGGCAATTTGCCATCGAGAAACTGCCGGAAACTTTCGCCTGCGCAATCGATGAATTTGCCCTCGCGCATGACAAAATACATCGGCACATCGAGGGCATATTCCACGTAAGCCTCATAGCCAAAACCAGCTTCAAAGGCAAAAGGCAACATGCCGGACCGGGCCTTGTCGGTATCGGTCCAGACATGGCTGCGGAACGAAACAAAGCCGTTGGGCTTGCCTTCCAGAAACGGCGAATTGGCAAACAGCGCCGTGGCAATCGGTTGCAGGGCAACCGAGGTGCGCAGCTTCTGCACCATGTCGGCTTCGCTGCCATAGTCGAGGTTCACCTGCACCGTGCAGGTGCGGAACATCATGTCGCGCCCCATGCTGCCTACCTTGTCCATATAGGGCGCCATGATGCCATAACGGCCCTTCGGCATCACCGGCGTTTCGGCCCGCGTCCAAACGGGACTTGCACCCAACCCCAAAAATCCAATGCCAAGTGCATCGCCAATTTCGCGCACCTGTTGCAGGTGTTCATTTACCTCGGCGCAGGTCTCGTGCACAGTCTCCAATGGTGCACCTGAGAGCTCAAACTGTCCCCCCGGTTCCAGCGAAATATTGGCCATGCCCTTGGGATCGGCAAGTGCGATGATCTTGTCGCCCTCGTAAACCCCGTCCCAGCCGAAGCGGTCGCGCAGTCCCTCCAGCAATTTGCGGATGGACCGCGCCCCTTCGTAAGGCACGGGTGAAAGG
>JANONM010000672.1:0-1723 GCA_031420855.1 Hyphomicrobiales bacterium | reverse complement strand
GGGCTTCGTTTTCAACTTCAGATGCCGCAGCCAGCAAGGCATGGCAAGGGCCAGGCAGACCAGAGCGGCCGACCAGCGATTTGATGCCGGAAGCGCCACGCGTCGCAATCAGTTCATGGATGCGCGCCGCAGATTGGCCGGTGAGGTGAGACAGGGCGGCAGAAACAATCTGCATTTCACCCAGGCAGGCGGCCCTGACGATGAGGGACGGCGTTAACATGTTCTGGGTCGCCAGAAAATTCATGGCCTCCCTGCGTTCATGCTCCGATGCTTCTGCCAGCACGTTCAGAATGGCCACTTCCTCGGCATCAGCCACCAGTTCGCTGGCATCATTGGCCGGCATCCAGTTGCGCTCCGCCATCATCTGGCGCATCCGCACCGCTGCCCGCTTGGCTTGCAAAATGCGGATGTCGAGCGGAAGATCAAGACGAGCCAAGAGTTTTTCAACCACATCACCCGCCTTGCCCAGGCGTTGGTAGATCTGCCGCACATCAACGGCTTCGAGTTTGACAGCCCGATTTTCCAACAGGGCAATAACAGCTGCGGCGGTGGCAGCTTTGACAATATAGGCAACTGCGTCAGGAGTCAGATCCTTGCGTCGCGCCACTGCCGCTTGACGACCGTCATCACCCACCCGCAAGATCGCCTGCATGTGCCAAGCATTCAAGGCAGGTGTTTGCAGCAGGAAGGGCAAGGCAATGGCATCTTCGTCAGCAATGATCGAAAAAATCAAATCGGCATGCAGGTTTTTGATGTTGGCAAGTTCCACAGCCAATACGCGCCGCACCACGGGATCGCTGTCGGTTGTAATCTTGAGCAGAATAGGTACCACCTGATCGCGCTCGATCTGCGGGCTTTCAGGACCGGCAACAAGGGCTGCCAGTTGTCGCGCCAACGTCATGCGGGCTTCCGCATCACCACAGGCCAGAACGGCTTCCAGAACACTGACATCAAGACCAACTTCAGACTCTAAACGCATGGCAATCACCCAACCAATCCGAGAGAGTGAAGGATAGTCGGGCATGCCTTAACAATTGGTTCACCACGTTTGTCAAGGTTGGTAGGGGTATCGATTGGACTAATGAAACCGCACAACCAAAATGCCGTCATTCCCGCGAAGGCGGGAATCCCGCTTTCTTACAACTGGTTAGCTGGACCCCCGCCTGCGCGGGGGTGATGGCGTTGGGGGCCCTGTTCAGAATCAATTGTCCGCCCGCTGCTCTTGATCGTAATCACGCAGCTTTGGCCTGGAAAACCCCAAATTGCTCAAGCTTGAAGCGCAACAGGTCCCGGTCAAAGGGACTGACAAGAAATTCTGCGGCCCCTTCGAGGATCGAGCCACTCATGATTTCAATGTCGGCTTTTTTCGAATACATCAGAACGATAGGCCGATGGTTGTTGCGGCCCTGATAACGCACCAGGCGCAGAAAATCCTTGGCTGCCGGAAGCTTGGACGATTCCATGATAACGATATCCGGTTGGCCATCGCGGCACAGTCGAATGCCCTCCTCCGGATTTTCACATGCGTCACAGGAAATCCCCAATGACGTTAAAAAGCCTTGGACCCGCTGGCGTTCGTCGGGATTTTTGTCGATCAGAATGCAACTTACCATGATACTGAACCCGTATTTCGATCTTGTTTTGTCCTCGCGGTCCAGAGTCCTGCGCCCGGATGGTTAACACTTCGTAAACAGCTTATCCACAGTGCTCCGTTACAATTCAA
>JANONM010000671.1:0-2359 GCA_031420855.1 Hyphomicrobiales bacterium | reverse complement strand
CAAATGTGTGAATCCCGTAGCCCGCAAAGAGCGGGTAGGGGTGAAGTCCAGCGCATTTATCTTTGTAGTCTTCACCCCTCCCTTTTTTGGGGAGGGGCAGGGGTGGGGTGGTTGGTCTGGGGGATATCTTCAAGCAGTTCGCACGCGGTCTCCACCCCCGGCCCCTCCCCGCGAAGAGCGGGTAGGGATGAAATGAGCGTTTGTGAATAACTCGCCCGGTTCAAGCATTTAGACTGCGGCTTTCCAAATTGGCTGGAAGAATGTCATAGTATGCGGATGAATGGCCTTCTGAAAAATCCGGTGTTTCTGCTGCTTGGCACGGGATTGTTCCTGGGTTGTCTGATGCCGCTTGGCAAATTGGCGGGGCAGGCGGGGATCAACCCCTTCTTGTGGGCGACAATGATTGCGCTGGTGCCGGGCCTTTGCCTTGCTGCAATAGCGGGACGTCCGGCCTGTTCCTTGGCGTCATTGGCCCGCTTTGGTTTCGGGTCAGGGCTGTTTGCCTATGTGATTCCCAACGCTGTGTTGTTCACCGCCATGCCGCATATTGGCAGTGGTCTGGCGGGATTGATGTTTGCGCTTTCACCTGTCGTCACGGCGCTGATCTCCTTGGCGCTTGGCGTCAGGCCGCCGAGTCGGAGTCTGCTGATTGCCGTAGGGTTTGGTTTTGTCGGGGCGATCTTGATTGTGGCGGGCCGCCAAGCCTTGTCGATGCCGTCAGCTGCCAATTGGCTGTTGCTGGCGTTGATCATTCCGGTGTCGCTGGCCATCGGCAATGTTTACCGGTCGGCGCGATGGCCGGTGGGGGCAACGCCCACGCAGGTTGGTGCTGCCTCCAATTTGTTGGCCGCACCACTGTTGTTTGGCCTTTGCCTGTTGCAAGGCGGAGAGGTGGATTTTACGCCGTTTGGCGAACATCTGGCGTTGGTCCTTGCACAATGCTTGGCTTCACTGCTCATGTTCAGCTTGTTCTTTCGCTTGCAAGTCATTGGTGGGCCCACATATTTGAGTCAAATTGGTTACATTGCGGCGGCTGTGGGATTGCTTGCCGGGGTGGGATTGCTGGGCGAATCCTATCCACTTGTGGTGTGGTTGGGGGCAGGGTTGATTATCGCTGGCATCCTGGCGAATTTTGCTGACAAGCCGCGCAAGGCGACGGGCTAATTTCCTGCTGGCATCGCAAAAACCCCTCTGCTATAGCCGCCACGATTAAAGCTCCCGGCAACCCTGAACGATCTCTGATTTTTTTGGGCCTTGGTCATGACGCGGGCGTGGTGAAATTGGCAGACACGCAGGATTTAGGTTCCTGTGGGGAAACTCGTGGGGGTTCAAGTCCCTCCGCCCGCACCATGCTTCACGGCCAAGATCAGGTCTGGAAGCTTGCGAATGAATTGAAAAGACAGAGCGAGAACCATGCAGGTTACAGAGACACAAAATTCCGGCCTCAAGCGCAGCTTCCAAGTGGTGGTGAGTGCTGCCGATCTTACCAAGCAGGCCGATGCCAAGTTGAAAGACATGGCGGGCAAGGCCCAGATCAAGGGCTTTCGCCCTGGCAAGGTTCCGGTCGGCCATCTGAAGCGGCTCTATGGCAAATCGGTCATGGCTGAAGTGATTCAGGCGACCGTTGATGACCAGGCCCGTGCGGTTTTTGCGGACCGCAAATTGAAGCCGGCTTATCAACCCGATGTAAAGCTGCCAGAAGCCGAAGGCGAAGTGAATGCCGTCATCGAAGGCAAGCAGGATCTGTCGTTCAATGTCGAAGCCGAAATCATTCCGGAATTCGAATTGCAGGATGCAACAGGCCTTGTGCTGACCAAACATGTGGTGGAAGCTGGTGATGCGCATATCGGCGAAGCGGTTGATCGTTTGGCCTCGCAGTACAAGTCTTGGGAAACCAAGGACGGTGCGGCGGAAAAAGGTGACCGGGTCACCATCAGCTTTGTCGGCAAGAAGGATGGCGTGGAGTTTGACGGCGGCAAGGGCGAAGACATTCCGCTCGAGATTGGTTCGAACCAGTTTATTCCCGGCTTTGAAGATCAACTCTCAGGCAAAAAAGCGGGCGATGAACTGACCATCAATGTCACGTTTCCTGATACCTATGTTGTGGGTGATCTGGCTGGCAAGCCCGCTGAATTTGCCACCACCGTGAGCCTGGTTGAAGCTGCCAAGAATGCAGTGATCGATGATGAGTTCGCCAAGAAGGTTGGCTTTGAGGATATCGGCAAATTGCGCGACATGGTAAAGTCTGGCCTCGAACGCGAATTTGGCCGCATGACCGCCATGAAGCTGAAGCGCGATGTTCTGGATGCGCTTGACAAGCAATATGCCTTTGAACTTCCCGAAAAGCTGGTGGAAGCTG
>JANONM010000670.1:0-3963 GCA_031420855.1 Hyphomicrobiales bacterium | reverse complement strand
ATTGACTCATGTTCAAAACCGCTTGCGCACTCGCGAGGCCTTTCTGTTCAACGATGGTTCGCAAGATCATCAGCAAACGCCAATCAACATGCAGCAACTGGCCGTCAGCAGCATCAGCGCCAAATTGGAACAAGGCTCAAATTTTGCCTTGAAGCAGGTAGGCCAGTATAACGCACACTGCGAACAGCAGAATGCTGAGTGTTCGCCAAAACTGCACCGGGTCACGTTCAATCAGCGGTTTGTGGCGGGTCGAAATCAGGCTGGTATTTGGTTTGCGCAAATTTGTTGTAAAGGCGGATAATGCATCCGTGCGTTTTTCAGGATCAAGATGCAGGGCATGTTCCAAGGCCTCTTCCTGCCATTCTGGATTGTCTCTGAGCATGTTTGCCGCGGAATAGTATCGCAGACTTTTGATGATCGCAGTGCTTGCAATGCCTTTGCCATAGGGCAAATGCGCGGTCAGCATTTCATAGGTGATAACAGCCAGTGAAAAAATGTCAGATCGGTTTGATGGCGGTGTGCCGCGCAAATTTTCCGGTGCCGTATAATCAGCGGTGCCCGCCGGCGTTTGGTCTGTATGGTTTGATTCATCACTCCAACTGGCCGCGCGGGAAGAACCAAAATCAATGATTTTAACAGCGCCTTGGGCGTTGATCATGACGTTGCCGGGTTTGAGGTCGAGGTGCAGAACATCTTTGCGGTGCAAGGCGCGCAGACCCAGTGCAATTTGTTCAACGATGGCGCGGACGGTTTCCAATTCCGGGTTTGGATTGTCGCGCATCCATTGTTGCAAGGTCTTGCCTTCAAAATACTCCGTGACGTGATACAGAAAACGCCGTTGGGCGGAGGGGTGATGGAAGCGCAATGTATTGGGGCTGAGCAAAAGTCGCCCCAACCATTCCTCGCGTGCGAAAGCGTCAATGTAAGCAGTGTCGTCATTGAAGTTGGGAGATGGCGTCTTGATGGCAACAACATCATGGCTGCCCGTTTCCCGGGCAAGATAAACCTGGCTGCGGCTGCTTTCCTGAAGGGTTCTGATGATTTTGAAATCATCAAGCTGATCACCGGCTGACAGCAGTTTTGGAAACGGCAGCGAGGTTGCTGATGCGCTGTGGCTATGCTCATCGGCACTTCCGATGTTGCTGATGTGCACGACCTGGCAGGTGAGGTTGTCGGTGCTGCCAATCTTGAATGCAGCATCTACGATGCTTTTTGCACACGCTGCGAATGGCTCGCGATTTTCCAAAACCAGTTTAAGCATATCAGTTGGTGACAAGGCATCATGAATGCCATCGGTTGTGAGCAGGAACATGTCATCCGCTTCAAGTGCCTCGTGACGATAGTCTATTTCCAGATTTTGGCTGATGCCGAATGAGCGAGACAAGTGGTCGAGGCCACCACTCAGTTTTACGCGATGGTCGGTTGTGAGTTGTTCCAACTTGTTTTTGCGGATGCGCCATATTCTACTATCACCAACGTGAAACAGATGGGCGGAACCAGCTTTCAGCACGATGCCAGAAAATGTGCTGATCATGCCGCGGCCTTCGAAGTCAAAGCGCTGGCCTTGTGCGAAGAGCCAAGCGTTGGTGGCCTTCAGAACGGTGGCAACTGATTTTTTGACGGTCCAGCTTTCGTGCGTGGAATAATAGTCTTCAAGGAATGAACGCACACAACATTCGCTTGCTTCTTTTGCAGCTTCACTTGACGACATGCCGTCGGCAATGGCGATGGCAACACCTTTGGCCGCAAGCAAATGGCCTTGGGGCACAACAATACCGTACGAATCATCATTGCGGGATTTTCGTCCCGCAATGGAGTGCTGGCTGATGTCCAGTTTAATTGTGGCGTCGCTCATGTCACGTCTATAAAGGCAATGCTGCCATCTGGCATTTCTTCAGCAATTTGTCCCCGTGGGTCTTCAATGAACAGCCAGACGAAGGCAAGTGCAAGAGCAGACCCAATGGCCGCCGCCAGAAACAAAGTTTGCGCATCGAATGACGCATAGATTGTGAGAAATATGACACCACCAACATTTCCAAAGGCTCCCACCATGCCGGCGATTTGACCGGTCAAGCGCCGCTTGATCATGGGCAGCATGGCATAGACGGCCCCATTTCCGGCGTTGACAAACAGCGAACAAAATACGGTTGCCAGCACAGCAAAAGCCAAACCAGAGGATTGCCCCATTTTGCTCATGGCGAAATAACCAAGTGCAGTTCCGGCCAAGCACACCATGAGGATCCGTTGACGGCCAAACCGGTCGCTGAGATAGCCGCCGATGGGGCGGGCAAAAAATGTTGTGAGGCCAAAACTTGCGCCCAGGAAACCTGCAACAGCAAGTGACAAGCCGAAAGTGTCTTTGAACAAGAGTGGCAAAACCGAAACGACAGCAAGTTCAGAACCAAATGTGATGCAATACACGAGATCGAGCACGGCAACCTGGCGGAATTTATAGGCGTGGATACTGGCAACCGGTTTTTGGAAAATACCCTTGTTGATGCGCCAGGTATCATAAAGTTGGGCGGCATAAAGTGATCCTAGACCAGCATAGATGATGTTGACGTTGGTTGTGGAGAGCACATTCAAGGCCGCCGGTCCAAGCTTATAGGTCAAGAGTGCCAATGTTGCTGCGATTGGGGCTTGCATGATGCAGTAGAGAAAAAAATCAGCTTTGCTGGAGACTTCCATCGCGCCCATTTTTTTAGGGCTGAAATAGGTTGAGCCCTTTGGCATGTCGCTCACTGACAGATAATAAATTCCGGCATAGGCGATAGCGAGTACGCCAGTACAGCCAACGGCCCAGCGCCACCCGTCGGGTCCACCAAATGCAATGGCTATGGCAGGCAGTGTGACTGCTGCCGCGGCTGAACCAAAATTGCCAAGGCCTGCATAAAGCCCTTGGGCCAAGCCTGTTTCGCGGGCTGGATACCATTCGCCAATGATGCGAATTCCGACGACGAAACCTGCACCTACAATACCAAGGAGGAAGCGCGTGAACGCCAGTGAAGTAAAGTCCTGAGCCAGTGCAAAGGCGAGACAGATTACACCCGATATGGCGAGCAGGGCCGAGAACATGACTCGCGGCCCAAGTTTATCGACGAGTATGCCAACCAGAATACGTGCAGGTATCGTGAGGGCCACATTCAGTGCGAGCAATGCCGCCACCTCTTGCTGGCTCAATCCTAAACTATCCCGGATGGCTGCCATCAATGGCGCATGATTGAACCACACGACGAAGCTGACGAAGAACGCCATCCAGCTGAAATGCAGAATGCGAATGCGGGGCTGCAAGCTGAAAAACGGGAAACGCGATTGTGCAGTGTTGGTCATGATGTTCTCCTTCATGCGTGTTGCATCGCAAAAGAAGTGCCACATCCGAAATGACCGCGACGAATTGACAAGTTGCTGAAATCAATTGATTTATCAATCTGACCAAAAACCAGGCAGCAATCTGGATGCCTCTAATATCCGCAGATCGGAGGGCATCATGCCTATAAGTTGTGCAGTGCAAAAAATGATTTAACGCTGTAGAGTTTTGAGCAGCGGCAACTAAACCTAATCATATCATTGAATTAGGTGAAATCCGAAAGGTGAAAACGGACTGGCACACCACTTGCTCCTCTCAAAGCATCAATTGCTGCAATGCACAAGGCAAGCATGACTTGGCTATTGCAGGGGAGAGCTGGTTATGAAGAAACGAAAACTTGTCATTGTCGGCAATGGCATGGCGCCGGGGCGCATGCTGGAACATTTGTTTGATCTTGCACCCGACGCCTATGACATCACGATTTTCAATGCTGAACCGCGGGTCAACTATAACCGTTTGATGCTGTCACCGGTATTGTCCGGTGAGAAAACCTATCAGGATATCATCACCCATGGTGATGACTGGTATGCCCTTCATGGCGTGACGTTGCACAAGGGCCGCCGGGTCGACGTGATAGATCGTCAAGCAAAAACCGT
>JANONM010000669.1:0-2148 GCA_031420855.1 Hyphomicrobiales bacterium | reverse complement strand
AAAGGCACTGCCGGTGCTGGAGAGCTATCTGCCACCTGAGGATTTGCAGGGAGCCCGCAAGGTCTTGCGGGCGGCGGCCTTTACCTATGTGGCGGGGGCCCTGATCAGTCTGATCAATGCCGGGCGATGGTTGCGGATTTTGCGCTTCTGAACAGCCATGCAAAAAGCACGAAGGGCCGCATTTGCATGCAGCCCTTCGCTTAAGCATCAGGAATCGGATACACGCTAAACACCTGCAATGGACCGGGGGCGATGCCACTGCAATACCAGCACACATCCACACTCGACCGACGCCCAAGCCTGTCGAATACTGGAGTTCATCCGCCCCCGTTGAACCTACATTGTAAATGTTACGCTTTCCTGTTCAAGTTGCAAGAGGCTGCATGCACATCCGCAAAAATTGCAATTTCAGATGGTTTTTGAAAGCGCTTTAGTTAAAATTTGCAGCTGTGAGTTGTTGTTTCGAATGGCAAAAACGGCGCAGGAAGCCAAAATCAACCCGTCATCGAGGATGCGCAAATGGTTGGCGGAAAGGGTGTCGCCCGTTGTGGTAATATCGACAATCAACTCGGCGGTTCCCGCTGCGGGCGCACCTTCCGTGGCACCAGCGCTCTCAACAATCCGATAGCCAGTAACACCGTTGGCTGCAAAAAACCGCCTCGTGAGATTGTGGTATTTGGTGGCAACGCGCATTCTGCGGCCGTGCTGGCGGTAAAATTGTTCGGCCACTTCATCAAGGTCTGCCATGGAGGCGACATCAAGCCAACACTCTGGCACGGCCACGATGACCATGGCGGAACCAAAGCCCAGGCGCAGGGCAACCGTTACAGATTCATCCGTGGACGGAATGGTTTCGCGCAAGAGGTCCTCGCCTGTGACACCTGCATCGATCTTGCCGTCACGCAGGTTGGCGGCAATCTCCGATGCAGAAAGAAATGCCACATCAACATCGGGAAGGCCTTGCAGCTTGCCGCGATAGCCGCGTTCGGAACCCGAGCGGTCAATGGCGTGTCCAGCCTTGGACAATAATTCCGCCGTAGCCTCCATCAAGCGGCCTTTGGAGGGAATGCCCAATGTAACTGATGGGGTGACTGTCATGCCATCACCGCCTTCACCCGCTCCGTGTGGATGGCGCAACCCACGGCAGAGATCGGCTGCTTTGCGCCGAGGTCTTGCAACAGGCTGTCGTAACGACCGCCACCCGCCACGGCGAGGGGTGCATTGCGATTGTCGACCTCGACCTGGAAAACCAGCCCGGTGTAATATTCAAGTTCGCGGCCAAAATTGGCATTGAAATGAAAACGCCGGGGATTGAGGCCCTGATCTTCGAGGGCGGCGATGCGGTGTTCAAAGCGCTGCAATGCGCCTGAATATTCTGGCGTGGCACCCAGCGCTTTCAGGGGCTTTACGACATCGGCGAGGGTGCCATGGATTTTCAGGTAGCTTTCGATTTTCTCAACCCTGTCGGGGGAGAGTGGTGGTTCGGAGCGGTCAGCCAGCTTTTCCGAAAGCCGCGACGCAATGTCTTCCAGACTGCGATCTGTTACCATGGGAAAGTTCCTGGCGGCCAGAACTTCCGATACGGCTTGCGTTGCATCCCTGTCGATCATGGCATCGACATGGGACGAGATGCTGGTGCGCTTGAAGCGGGCCGGTTTGGCGAAGTTTTCCAGTAGCGCATGAAAGGCTTGCGGCCGCCAGAACTGGTGACGCAAGCGGCGGCGCCAGCGGGCGGGCATCGGCATGTCGTCGAGCAAGGCATTGAACAGGCCCAGATCGCCCACCGTGGTTTTGAGTTTGCTGAGGCCGGTGGCTTCCAGTGCCGAAAGGGCGAGCTTGATGACGCGGGCCTCATCGGCCACGGCATCGATGCCGCCGAACCATTCGATACCTGCCTGATTGAATTCCTGGGGGCTGAGCAACTCGTCGGGAAAGCGGAAGGCAGGACCGAGATAGCAATAGCGGGTTTCTGTTTCGGCGTTTGCAGCGTGGCTCAGGTGATAGCGGCAGGCTGGCACGGTGAGATCAGGGCGCAAACACAATTCATGGCCTTCCGGGTCACTGAACACAAACGTCCGTGCACGGATGTCTTCGCCGGAACGCTCCAGAAAAATATCGGCGGGCTGAATGATGTCGGGGGCGATATGT
>JANONM010000668.1:0-3354 GCA_031420855.1 Hyphomicrobiales bacterium | reverse complement strand
ACCTATAAATATCTCAATGGCGGCCCCGGTTCCCAAGCCTTTGTCTGGGTGCATCCCCGGCACCATGAAACAGCGGAACCTGCCCTTGTGGGCTGGTGGGGCCATGCGGCTCCCTTTGCCTTTGATCTTGCGTGGAAACCTGCGGTGGGTCTGGTCCGTCAGCAAAGTGGCACGCAAGCCATCCTGTCATTGGTGGCGCTTGATGCAGCCTTGGACCTGTGGGTTGATGTGGACATGAAGACGCTGCAACAGAAATCCCACAGCCTGTGCCAGACTTTTATCGACCTTGTCGAAGCCTCATGCGGACCCTACGGCCTCAAACTCTTGGGGCCGCGTGCCATGGTGAACCGGGGCAGCCATGTTTCATTTGAATGCCACACTGAAAATCCCGATGCAGGCTATGCCGTCATGCAGGCGATGATTGCCCGCGGCTTCATTGGGGATTTCAGGGCACCCAATGTCATCCGCTTCGGCTTTGCGCCGCTTTACAATTCGCACGTCGAAGTTTGGCATGCAGCCGCTGCGTTGGCCGAAATCATGCAAAAGCGGTCGTGGGATTCGGAGGTGTATTTGCACCGGAAAGCCGTGACATGAAATCTGCCAATTATCTTTCCACGTCGAACTGAGCTTCAAGTTCCTTGATGCGATCAACCGTCATTCTGTAGTGACAGCCGAGGGCGACGAGGGATTCGCCTGTTCCGCCCAGCATTTCGGCGGCTGCCAATTGGCACTGGGCATCACGGAAAGGGATCCAGGCCCGCTGTGCCGTCTTCAGCCGGTTGAGCGTCTCCTGACCCTCTTCCGACGACAACTCACCGCTGACTTTCTGGTACACGACGTTGAGCAAGGCATCGGCGTTCTTCAGGGCCTTGTCGGTACACATCTTCATGCCCATGTTGGAGCCATCATCACTGATGCAGGCTTCTTGCGACCTGTCGATGGCCTGCAACTCATTGGTGGAAGCTGCAAGGCATAGTGTTGGCAGCAAGCCCAACGCGGCGATGACAAGAGTTTTTGCGATTGCTGACATTGGAATCCTCGTTGGCTGGCCCCTGCAGAACCAGACTAGGCGATTGGACGTGCAAGTCGCAAGCCAGAGATTTATGCTGGCGATTTACCGCTGCGAAGCATAGGGCTTGCATCACATTTGAAATTGTCGAATATTCGACCGGGGCTTACGAAAGCTTTGGAGTTGAACATGCGTATTGGATTTTTTGGATTATGTGTTGCTGCGGGTGTTTTGGGCCTGCTGGTTCCCGCCTCAGCCATGCCGCCGCTAGTGGTTCCGGCCATTGAGCGAGCTGAAATGCCCGTTGTATTGGCAGCCACGGCCTACCAGAAAAAAAATGCCAGGGCATCCTGCCGTCGGCAATATGGCAAGCGCCTGACCGATGTGAGGTTCAAGGGAAACAACTATTTCTGTGTTTTCAGACCATCGCTAAAAAACCTGACGAAGAGTGCTGCCAAGACATGCGCCAAGCGCGGGCAACGACTGGTGAAATTCACGTCAATCAAATACGGCAAACGGGTAACGAATACGCGGTTTTTGTGCAGGTGAAGGCAAGGGCAATTTGGACTGAGATTTCTTCTCCCTCCCCACAAGGCCCGACTGTCCAGGGAAAGCTCTGGGATGCCACAACTCCCCAACAGCCGTCATTCCAGCCAAGCGTAGCCCTTGTGGAGCGCGAGCTGGAACCCCGCTTTATTTCAACGAGTTGAGCTTGTTGCCGCCAAAGCTGGCTTCCAAATCGCCAGCAAAGAGCGGGCGTTTGGAATGACGGATGTTGGTGGCAGTGCAAGGCTGAGTTTGATTTCTCGAACTTCAAGAAATCAGTCAAAACTCCACGTTATACTCACCGTACCAAAGTTTCCCCGGACAGTAGTGCCACAAAGGGGAGGGGATTTATGAGCAAGTTTGATCGATCAAAGTAAGTCATTTCAAATTGCCTCTGGTGGAAGGTTTCAACGAACTATACCAACCCAGCCTTTGCATCTGCGGCTATCAAATCGGAATTGCGGTTTGCGGAGGAGCCAAAGCCGCCGCCGCCTGGCAATTCAACAACCAGGCTATCGCCCGTTGCAATGATGTGGAGGCCCTTGTCGGGTAATGCTGCACCGCTACCGTGGCGGGCCGCGCCTTTGCGTCCCGGCTTGCCACCCTCGCGGCCCTGGGCCGGGTTGTTGATGCGGTCAAAGGTGGCGGCTGAAATGGCGAAGGGTGCGGCTTCACGGTTTGCTATTTCAATGCGTTGGCCAAGGCCGCCGCGATATTCGCCTTCGCCGCCAGAACCTTGGAGGAATTGCTTTTCGCGGAACCACAGGGGACACTGGCCTTCGGTGATTTCAACCGGAATGGAACCAACCCCCGACGGGAAAGCCATGGTTGAAAGACCGTCTTGCCCGGGCCTGCCGCCAATGCCGCCAAGCCCAATGGAGATGACGGCAAAGGGTGTTGCGGATTTTGTTTGTTCGGCGGAAACCCGTCCGTGTGCGGAATATAATGACAGTATCCAGATGGCACCTGCGCTCTCTGCCTGGACTTTTCCGGGCAGGACTTGCGCCAGACAACCGAACACACAATCAGCCAATTGCTGGCCCAGGACATGCCGCGCGGTGACCGGGGAAGGCCGGATGGGATCAATGCACGATCCCGGTTCGGTGATCATGTCGAAAACCGAGAGGGATCCAATATTGTTGGGCACATGGGGCGCAATCACGGCTTTCAAGGCAAACACCGAATAGGCGAGGGAATAGGTGCGCGGTGAATTGATGCCGTAGAGCGAGGCAGGAGAAGAGCCTCTATAATCAATCAGCACCTCGCCGTTTTTGATCGAAAGCTTGCACTTGATCAGCAGGGGACTTTCATAACCATCCAGCGGCATCTCATAGGACCATGCGCCTTCCGGCAATTCCTTGATGGCGGCGCGGGCGGCTTTTTCTGAAGTGGTGAGAATGTGCTTGGCCAATGGCTCCAACGACGGAAGACCAAACTCCTGCATCATGTCGATGAGGCGTTTGGCACCCGTGTCATTGGCGGAAATCAGCGAGAGAATATCTCCGCGCACTTCAACGGGCTGGCGCGAATTGGCGAGAATGATGTTGATCACGTCGTCATTCAAGACACCGGATTTGCGAATACGAAGATGCGGGATGAGCGTGCCTTCTTCGAAGGACGAATTGGCCTTGGCTGTCATGCCGACACCGCCCACGTCGATGACGTGGCAGGTGGAGGCGAAAAACGCCACCAGTTTGCTCTTGAGAAAAACCGGAGTCATCATGACGTAGTCAAACAGATGCCCGGTGCCGAGCCACGGGTCATTGGTGATGAAAACATCGCCCGGCTTCATCGTGCTT
>JANONM010000667.1:0-4176 GCA_031420855.1 Hyphomicrobiales bacterium | reverse complement strand
GTTTATTGCGTGCCGGGCGAGAGCTATCTCTCCCTGCTCGATGCATTGCATGACAGCGGCATTGACGTGATTGTGTGCCGGCACGAAGGCGGTGCTGGTTTCATGGCTGTTGCCGAAGCAAAGCTCACCGGCAGGCCTGCGGTGTTTCTGGCGAGCCGGGGACCTGGTGCCACCAATGCTTCGATTGCCATTCACAACGCTGAGCAGGATGCGTTGCCAGTGATCCTCATGCTGGGTCAGGTGAGTCGGCAGGAACGTTTGCGCCAGGTGTTTCAGGAAATGGATTTCGGCGCGTTCTTTGGCAGCATGGCCAAGGGCGTGTTTGAAGTGGTGGCCGGATCAAAGCTGCCTGAGCTGTTGCCGCGGGGGTTTCGATTGGCGCAAACGGGTGTGCCGGGTCCTGTGGTTTATTCTCTTCCCGAGGACATGCTGGATGATGAAGTCGACGCCGATGTTATCACTTTTCCACTTCCACAAATCGGACATCGTCCTGACGCCATTGCATCCATCCAGCAGTTTATTGATCAATCCGAAAAGCCGCTGGTCATTGCAGGCGCTGGTTTGCGATCACCGTGGGGCAAGGAATCACTCCGCCGATTTGCCGAGGCACAACGCATTCCTGTTGCGGTAACCTGGAAAAACCAGGATGTTTTCGACAATGGTTCGCCACTTTATGCGGGTCATCTGGGATTTGGCAGCCCTGCAACTTACAAAGAATTGCTCGCCGAAGCCGATCTCATTCTGGCTTTTGGCACAAGGCTGGGGGATGTGGGAACACTGCACTTCACGTTGCCCCAGTTGCCCGATCCCAAACAGGCACTGGTCCATGTTTATGCTGATGCTGCTCCCCTGGGCCGGGTATATCGCACGGATTTTCCCTTGGTAGCCAATCCCGATGCCGTACTTGCCGAGCTTGCTGGCAGCGCCAGAGTTGTTTCCCCGGCGCGAGAGGCGTGGGTCAGCAAAATCAATGGCTACATTCGTCAGCAGCAAAAATTTGCGTCACGAAACCCTGGGGATGGTGTTGATTTTGGTGAAGTAGTGATGGCCCTGGAAAAACTGGCAAACCCTGATTGCGTGGTGACAACTGATGCTGGCAACATGTCGACGTGGGTACATCGCCACTGGGTGATGACCCCGCTGAATATCCTGATCGGTGGCATTGCGGGTGCCATGGGACTTGGCGTCCCTGCGGCTGTTGCAGCTTCATTACACGAACCGGGTCGGCAAGTGATTTGCGTGGTGGGCGATGGCGGCGTGTTGATGACAGGCCAGGAGCTGGCAACGGCTGTTGCCTATGGGGCGACACCCAAAATCGTGATTTCAGACAACGGCATTTACGGCACCATCCGCACCCACCAAGAGCGGGAATTTCCGGGCCGGGTTTCCGGCACCAATCTGGTCAATCCGGATTTCAGTGCGTGGGCCCGGTCATTCGGTGTGGCGACGTGGACGCTGCAATTGGGTGATGATGTGGAGGCTGTGGTGAAGGAATTCCTGTCGCAGCCTTCAGCCGCCGTGCTGCATGTAAAGTCGAGTGCGCAATCGCTATCGGCATTTGGGGTTTTGGCTCAAGGGTGATGCGAGTATTATTGTGGCCAGCAAAGGGACCTCAGCCGCCCCGTTGGGGCACCTTCTCCACGAAGGCGTGGAGAAGGGACAAAACCCAACACAGCGTCCCTTCTCCAACGAAGTTGGAGAAGGTGGATCGGGCGGAGCCCGAGACGGATGAGGTCACTCCAGTCGCGCCCGCCATTGGACTATCAAAAATATTATCCGACCCGGCAAGTGCGCGACTTAACTGGTGCCGCGACCGAACAGGGCGGCATAAAGTTTTTTGTCGCGGCCATATACATCGGTACGAAATTCAATGCCGTTGTTGGTGGCGAAGGCTGTGGCATAGACAATATGAATGGGGATTTTGAGTGGCAATGACACCCTCGTGGTTTTGCCGTCTGCCCAAACGGCATCAATTTCGCCTTGCGACATTCCGACTTTTTCGCCCAAGAGATCGTAGGCCAACTCGATCGGTCTGGCGAGGCGGATGCAGCCATGGCTGAAAGCGCGAGACGAATTGGCGAATTTGTCCTTGGCGGGCGTGTCATGCAGATAAATGTTGTGGGCGTTTGGCAACATGAACTTGACTTTGCCAAGCGCGTTTTTTGGTCCCGGCCTTTGTCTGAAAGTGAAAGGAAACTTGCCCGTGCCGTAAGCGCCCCAGTTCACACTTGCCCAACCCGCCAGTTTGCCGCCAGACAACAAGTCAAACTCGTCGGCATAGTGCAGCGCGTTGACTTTCAGCTTCGGCAGCATTTCCTTGGTGGCAATGCTGTAAGGCACAGTCCACGTCGGGTTCAGTTCAACGTACTCCATTTCATCGGAAAATTCCGGTGTTTGTGTAGCTACCGCACCCGTGACAACATTCATGCGCTGGAAAGTCTTGCCGCCTTTCACCCATTGCAATTCGAAGGCGGCGATATTGACGAGGAAATGTTCGTCGCCCAGATTGTCGGGCATCCAGCGCCAGCGTTCCATGTTGAGAATGATTTGCTTTCGCCGTTCTTCCGGCGACACATTCATGGCGATGATGGTTTGCTTGCCAAACAATCCCTTGGCTTCCAGACCGTGGCGCGTCTGGAATTTCTTGACTGCTTCAACCAAGGCACCGTCGTACTTTGCGGAGCTGTTTTCCGGCCCGTCATAGTCACCGGTGAAGGTCAGGAGATTGCGAACGATGGGCACGCGTGAATCACTTTGCCCCGGTTTCAATGCAGTACCTTGACCGATTTCCGGCCAATCCACGCCCTGCGCGATGGCAATGGTATAGGCCTTCAGAATGCGCTTCAGCACCTGATAGTGATTGTTCTTCGGTTCAAAAGCCGAAAGATACTTTACAGGGTCTTTCTGCTTGTTCATTTCGGTGAGGACGCGCAAGGCATCAATGGTCTTGCGATTGCGGAACAAGTTGGGATCAACTTTTTGCGGTGTCACCCGACCGATTTTCAGATCCGCCGCATAAGCGATATAAAAAGCAGAAAAATACAACTCGGCTTCGGCAGCCGATTGCGGATCATTGGAGTCAAGCCGGTCACGAATGTTTGCCAGTGAACCAGCGGGATAGTCTTCCGGATTCAAGCCATCCAGATTGGCTTGATACATTTTTTGCAGGAACGGCGTCATGCGCGCCGTATTCACCCAATAAATGTTACCGTTGTTGCGCTGGTAATGGGCCGTCAGGCTGCTGCGGACTTTTTCAATCGGCAGGGGCAACCTTCCGGAATTTGAAAGGATTGAAGTGATGGCCAATTTGATCTCTTCACTTGAGGCCGCCTGAGCCGAAGTGCTTGCCTGAACGGCACCCACAAACAGGGCAACAACCATCAAAACATACAACTTTAAGCGCATCACGTCTCCGCTGGCCTTTGGCCATAAACCTGAATCAATTGCCCCTGCAATCAACACCATAGCCCAATTCACACATTGAGCAAAAGATACTCGCGTTCCCACGAACTGATCACCCGCCTGTAATGCTGCATCTCCTCAAACTTCACATCCTGATAGGCTTCAACGAACTTGGCTCCCAGCACTTGTTTCAGGGCCTTGTTGTAATTCAGCTTGTCGAGGGCTTCGTCAAGGCTGATCGGCAGCGTGTGGGCAAAACGATAGGCTGAGCCTGTCACAGGTTCGGTGGGCTTCAGCCGCTCAATCATGCCGAGATATCCACAAGCCAGGGAGGCCGCAAAGGCCAGATAGGGATTGGCATCGGCACCCGTCACACGGTTTTCGATCCGCGTGTTGGAGGCATCGGACGATGGTACACGCAAGGGAACCGTCCGGTTGTCAACGCCCCAGTGCACATTGGTGGGCGCGTCAGAGTCGGGCACCAGACGGCGGTAGGAATTTACGTTGGGTGCACATAGCGGTAAGGCGGCTGCGAGATAACGTTGCAAGCCGGCAATATGACTGAGGAACAGTTTTGAGTATTTACCGTCCTTGCCGGCAAAGATGGTCTTGCCGGTGCGACTGTCCAAAACAGATTGATGGATGTGCATGGCAGAACCCGGTTCATTGGCATGGGGCTTGGCCATGAACGTCGCAAACATGTCGTGCTTCAATGCGGCCTCACGCACCGTGCGCTTGAACAGGAAAACCTGATCCGCCAATTCCAGCGGATCG
>JANONM010000666.1:0-9972 GCA_031420855.1 Hyphomicrobiales bacterium | reverse complement strand
ACATTCAAATCCCCTGATGGGGAATGGGTGTTGCCAGCGGATGCCGTTCAGACTGATGGCATGTGGGTCCACCGTGTTACGGGCCAACCATTGGCCGTGGGTGGCGTTGAAAAAATGTCCAAGTCGAAGCGCAATGTTGTCGACCCCGACATGATTATTGAATCCTATGGCGCTGATACGGCGCGCTGGTTCATGCTGTCGGATACACCGCCGGAGCGCGACATTGAATGGACGTCGGCGGGGGCGGAAGGGTCCTGGCGATTTGTCCAGCGCATCTGGCGTCTGGTGAATGAAGTGAATGAACGCGGCGATGCTGTGGGTTCGAATGAAGCTGACTTGGTTTTGCGGCGTGCCACCCACAAGGTCATCGGGTGGATTACGGATGACTTGATGGCCCTGCGGTTCAACCGGGCGATTGCCAGGGTCTATGAATTGTCCAACGCCCTGAGTGCGGCTTTGGCCAAGGGTCCGACGGCGGCGTCCAACACTGCATGGCGTGAATGCGCTGAAACCTTAGTCCTGTTGTTTGCGCCGATGATGCCGCATCTTGCCGAGGAGTGTTGGGTTGTCTTGGGCAAGGCGAACGCCGTGGTTGACCAGGCCTGGCCCAAGGCCGACCCGGCCATGCCGGTGGAGGATTCTGTGACCATGGCGATCCAGATCAATGGCAAGCGCCGTGATGAAATTGTCGTGCCAAAGGGCGCTGGCAAGGAATTGTTGGAGCCCTTGGTTCTGGCGCTGGGTTCGGTTAAAAGGGTCTTGAATGGCAAACCCGTCATCAAGTTTATTGTGGTCCCCGACCGGATAGTGAACATTGTATGCGCCAGTTGACGTTACGATCAATCTGCATTCTCGCTGCAACCCTGGTGCTGCTGGGTGGCTGTAGTTATCGGCCGCTTTACGGCACGGGTCAGGGCGGTTCGAATGTCCAGTCCGTGTTGGCTGGTATTGCTGTTGACGAACAAAACAGCCGCGCCGGCCAGTTGGTGCGCAACGACCTGCTGTCGACCATGGGTTCAACGCCCGGTGCAACGACGCATTATCAGCTGAAGCTTGAACCCGTCGAAAAGACTTCACTTGTGTCCGCCTTGCCGGACCAGAAACTGCAACGCAAGCGCTACCGCCTGAATGTGAAATTTGCCTTGGTGAATGTGGCCTCAGGCAAGGTCGTGAGTGAGGGTGCCAGTTTTTCCACTGTGTCGTTTGATACGGTTCAGCAACCGATTGCGGATTTGCAGGCCGCAGGCAATGCCCGCGACCGGGCGACCCGCGAAGTTGCAGAGGATATCCGGCTGCGGCTGGCGGCTTTCGTGTCGGCTGCCAACGGCTGACCTGCTGGCCTGATATCATGGCGGTTTTGGCAGAGCATGAGATTGCGGGGCTTTTCAAGCGAAGCGGTCTCGCAAGCAATGGTGTTCTGTTGTTCGGAACCGACGAGGCTGGCATTGCTTCCTTGGCGCGCAAACTTGTCGGTTCATTTGGCGGTGATGAAGAACCGCTGCGTATGCCCGCCAGTTCCTTGCGTGATGACCCAACCCAATTGGAAGATGAGTTCAAGGCAATGTCACTGCTGGGAGGACGGCGGCTGATTTTGGTTGAGGGCTGTGAAGAGGTTCACACCCGGTGGCTGGAGCCGGTGATCAAGGATGGCGGCAGCGGCAATTTTGTTGTCATGAAAGCTGGCAGCCTGACCAAGACGTCGAAATTGCGTGAAGCGGCTACGGCTGCAAAATCTTTTCATGCCATGGCTGTTTACGAAGAAACGGCGCAGTCGCTGATGAGCCGCGTCCAGAGACTGACCCGGGAGCAGGACGCTGCTTTCACCGATGGTGCCGCAGAGCGGTTCCTGCAATTGGCGGGCAGCAGTCGTGGCCAACTTGAGGGCGAGCTTGAAAAACTGTTTCTATATTGTTGGCCTTCCAAGGTTATCGCACTTGTGGATGTGGAAGCAAGTTGCGGGGAACAAGCCAGTTTCGATGTCGATGTTTTGTCAAACGCCATTCTCGATGGTGATTTGGAAACTTGTGACCGGATTTTTGAGTCGATGCGCGCCGACGGAGACTGGAAGCAGGTTTTGATTCTCTTGCAGATGCAATTTGCCCGCCTCGAAAACATCAGGGCTGATATGGCCAGCGGCATCGATATGGAGCGGGCATTTCGGGCGGCAAAGCCTCCGGTGTTTTTCCCCCAGCAAAAATCAATGGCACGCCATCTCAAGAGTTTTGCTTTGGAAGACCTCAATCAGTTTGGTCTGGCCCTGCAGGCAGCCATTCTCTCAAGTCGCCAGCTTGCCGACCTTGCGGAAGCCCTTGTCAGCCGCACCGTTTTGTCGATGGCCCGCAAGGCCCGGCACTTGCGGCAGCGTCAGTCCCATTGAACGTTCAATCCGAACGCCCGAGCCTGTGTGAAATCAGATCGAGTTGCTCCAGCGATTTGTAGCCAATGGTGACCTGGCCGCCGGGACCCTTGTGTGAGACATGAACCACCAGCCCAAGGGCGGCACTGAGGGTTTTTTCCAGTGAACGGGTATCAGCATCTTTGGGGTGATCGGGTTCGGTGGTTTTCTTGATGGTATTTTGTCGCGTCAGGTCTTCGGCCTGACGGACCGACAGTCCAAGCTTGATGATTTGCGCGGCAACTTCCCCGGGGTTTTCACTGGCCACCAAAGTCCGGGCATGACCTGCTGACAGGCTGCCATTCGCGATATGACTTTGGACGGTTTCCGGTAGGGCCATCAGACGGAGCGTATTTGCAATATGACTGCGGCTCTTGCCGATGGAATCTGCCAGTTGCTGCTGTGTGTATTGATATTGGTCGATCAGCATCCGGTAGGCGCGCGCTTCTTCCAGGGCATTGAGATCACTGCGTTGCACATTTTCCACGATGGCAATTTCAAGTGTCTCGCGGTCATCAAGGTCGCGGATGATGACGGGGACTTGGTGAAGCCCTGCCCGTTGGGCCGCACGCCAGCGCCGTTCACCGGCGATGATTTCATATAGCCCGACCGAGGATTTGGCCGGACGCACCAGAATGGGTTGCAGCAAGCCCTTGTCTTTCAGGGATCGGGCGAGTGATTCGATTTCCTCATCCTGGAAATGGCGGCGGGGATTGTTGGGGTTGGCTTTGATCTGGTCGATCGACAGGGTTTTGAAACCCGGTGTATCCATTGCAACGGGTTCGGTTGCCGCGTCATCACCAATCAGGGCCGCCAGACCACGGCCAAGCCTGCGCTTTTGAGGTTGGTTCATGAAAGACTATTCCCTGTGATTTCAAAGATTATTGTTTCGGAGGTGAATCGATACGTGAACCAGTGATTCGGCTCAAGCGGCTTTAAGCTCTCGTTCACGTTTAATGACTTCAGACGCCAGATGAATATAGGCTTGCGAGCCAAGACAGCCATGATCATAAAGCAGGACGGGTCTGCCATAGGATGGCGCTTCGGAAACCCGGACATTCCGCGGTATGACCGTCTGGTAGACCTTTTCACCCAAGACGCTGCGCACATCTTGGGCAACTTGCTCCGACAGGCTGTTGCGGCGGTCAAACATGGTGAGCACCACGCCTTGGATATTGAGACGTGGGTTAAGGGTGGCCTTTACTCTTTCGACAGTTTTCAACAATTGGCTCAAGCCCTCAAGCGCAAAGAATTCACATTGCAGCGGCACCAGAATGGCATCGGCAGCCGTCAGGGAATTGATGGTCAGCAGATTGAGGGAGGGCGGACAGTCGATCAGGATATAACTGTAGTGGCGACCTGCATCGAACATCTTGGTGATTGCATCTTCGAGACGGTGGGTCTTGCGGTCGAGGTTCGAGAGTTCAATTTCTGCACCCAGCAGATCGATGGTTGACGGCGCACAATGCAGCCGGGGAATGCCACTGTCGACGATGATGTCATTGAGATCAGCCTCGCCGATCAGCACATGGTATGATGACTTTTGCTGGGGCTTGCGGGTGATGCCGAGGCCCGTGCTGGCGTTGCCTTGCGGATCGATATCGATGACCAGCACATCCTCACCAACGGCCGCCAATGCCGTGCCGAGATTGATCGCGGTTGTGGTCTTGCCAACGCCACCTTTTTGATTGGCATCGGCGAGAATGCGGCATTTGGAGGAAGACCGTAGCGCTGGCACTACTGAGACGATTTCGACAACACTAGACACGTTTGACCTCTTTCACAGCCAAGATGACCGCTTTCGAATCAGTTGAACTGACATGGGTGGTATAGCTGAATTTCCAGAATTTGGCGGCTTCGCTGAGTTCAGCTTCGACTTCCTTGCCCTTGTGGAAAAGTCCAACTGCACCTCTCACGAGGAATGGTTCTGCCAGCGCCAGCAATTCGCTGAGGGGAGCCAGGGCGCGGGCTGTCACCACATCTGCGATTTTTGAGTTTGGCAGTTTGTTTGCTGAGCCGAGACGGGCGATATGCACAACGCCACGCGCCTTGGTAATCCTGAGAGCCTCACGCAAAAAGGCGGCCTTCTTGTTGTTGGACTCATAGAGATCGACAGTTCTGCCGCTGGCGATGGCGAGGGGCAGTCCCGGAAATCCACTGCCAGAACCCAGGTCGGCAATATGGGTTGCTCCCGCTGGCAGAAGCGGAAGCAATTGCAAACTGTCCAGTACGTGCCGGGTCCAGATCTCGTTTTTACTTGCAGGCGAGATCAAATTGATTTTGGCCTGCCACAGCAGCAGCAAGTCCACAAATTGCTGGATGGCAGGCCATGATTCACGTGAAACACTGAGAGCATCGAACTGCGCGGCGACCTCTGGCGGGAGTGGGTTCAAGCGGCTTCACCGGTGCTGTGGCGTTTGATCCAGCCGATGAGATTGGCAATGGCAGCGGGCGTCATGCCATCAATCCGCATGGCATGACCGAGGGTGGCGGGGCCTACACGGGCCAGCTTTTGCCGAAGCTCCGTGGAAAGACCGGGTATGGCGGCGTAGTCAAGTTCATTGGGAATGGCGAGATTGTTTTCGCGGCGGGCTTCCGCAATTTCCCGTTGTTGGCGATCAGTATAGCCAGCATAAAGCGCATCGGCCTCCAGTGCGATTTTGGCATGGGCAGGGATGGCCTTGAGTTGTGGCCAGATGGCTTCAAGCCGGTCCAGCCCCACATTGGGCATGGCCATCAATTGAAAGACCGACTTCTTTTGTCCGTCCTGGTTGACCTGCAATCCGGCCTTTGCCGCTGCTGAACTTGTGAGACCAAGATCATGAACGAGCTTGCGAGCCGCAGCGAGTTCGGCGCTCCGACGGGCGAAAGCTTTTTCTCTGGTATTTCCGACAAGGCCCAGTTTCAATCCAGCCGGCGTCAGGCGCTCTTCGGCATTGTCGGCCCGCAGCATGATCCTGAATTCAGCCCGCGAGGTGAACATGCGGTAAGGCTCACTTACCCCCCGTGTGACAAGGTCATCAACCATGACGCCCAGATAGCCATCAGCACGATCAAAGACGTGATGGGAAAGTCCAGAAGCGCGGCGTGCCGCATTCAAGCCCGCAATGAGGCCTTGGGCTGCTGCTTCTTCATAACCTGTGGTGCCATTGATCTGGCCCGCCAGAAACAATCCGGGCATTTGCTTGACCGACAGTCCGTGATCCAGTTCACGTGGATCGACATGGTCATATTCAATGGCATAGCCCGGACGAATGATTTTGACGTCGGCGAGGCCTGGAATGGACCTGATGAAGGCATCCTGCACATCTTCAGGCAACGACGTTGAAATACCGTTGGGATAAACCGTGTGATCATCAAGGCCTTCGGGTTCAAGAAAAACCTGGTGCGATGACTTGTCCTTGAAGCGGTGAATCTTGTCTTCGATGGAAGGGCAGTAGCGTGGCCCGGTTCCTTCAATCTGGCCGGAGTAAAGTGGTGAACGACCGATATTGTCAGCAATGATCTGGTGCGTCGTATTAGTTGTGTGGGTGATGAAGCACGAGATCTGCGGCGTCGTGATTTTGTCGGTAAGGAATGAAAATGGCGAAGGCGGGTCATCTCCCGTCTGCTCATCAAGGTCTTTCCATTGAATGGTCCGGCCATCCAGCCTTGCCGGTGTGCCGGTCTTCAACCTGCCCAATTGCAGACCCGCACCGCGCAATTGTTGCGACAAGCCAAGGGCTGGGGGCTCACCCACCCGTCCAGCCGGAATTTTTTTGTCGCCAATGTGAATAAGGCCATTAAGAAACGTTCCCGTCGTCAGCACCACGGCAGCTGCATTGATGCGACGTCCATCTTCCGTCATCACACCAGTGACGACGCCCTTGTCAATTGTCAGGCTCTCAACCGCGCCCTCAATGATGGTCAGGTTTTCCTGGGCTGAAAGTTCGGCCTGCATGGCCAGTCGATAAAGTTTGCGGTCAGCCTGCGCCCGTGGCCCGCGCACCGCTGGTCCCTTGGAGCGGTTGAGCATGCGGAACTGAATGCCAGCCTTGTCTGTGACGCGACCCATCAAACCATCCAGTGCATCAATCTCCCGCACCAGATGGCCCTTGCCCAAACCGCCAATGGCAGGATTGCAGGACATTTCGCCGAGGGTTGAAAACTTGTGGGTGACCAGCGCGGTGCGTGCGCCAAGCCGTGCCGAAGCTGCTGCTGCTTCGGCACCTGCATGGCCACCGCCAACAACAATCACATCAAAGCTTTTCGCTTCGCCTTCAATCATGGGAGTCATCCTCCGTCCACGGAACAAGATTCAAACCATCTCGTTTCACGTGAAACACTATTTGCCGATACAGAATTCCTGAAATATCCGGCCCAGCAAATCTTCTACGCCGATACGACCAGTTATGCTTTCAAGACACTGGGCCGCCTTTCGCACATTCTCTGCCATCAATTCAAGTTCATCCGCACCCAAACCAGTCGCATCGTTAAGGTACCGAATCGATTCCGCAATGGCCTGACGATGGCGTTCGCGCACCACGACAGCATCTGGATACAAAGATGATCGCTTGATAAGCAACATTTCCAGGGCCTGTTTAACTTCTGCAAGCCCTGTGCCCTGCTGAACCGATGTAAAAAACTGGCCGGGTTCGGGTGCATCGTTTCGCAGGTGAATCGAAAGGTCACACTTGTTCACCACATGCAAATCAGGTTGGCGCGGCGGTAGGGCCAGATCAGCATGACCAAAGGCCGACACCCAAATCAGAATGTCTGCATCGACGATCTGCATCTTGCTGCGGGCCATGCCCTGCAGCTCAATCGCATCAAGACTGTCATCACGCAGTCCCGCCGTATCGGCGATACTCACGGGCAGACCACCCAGCACAATCGCTGCCTCAACCACATCGCGGGTGGTTCCCGCAATCTCGGAAACAATCGCGGCGTCACGCCCCACCAGGGCATTCAGCAAACTTGATTTTCCAACATTGGGCGCACCAGCAATAGTGATGCGCAAACCACGCCGCACCGCCGCTGCCTCGGATGACTTTGCCAGTGCATCACTTAATTCAACCAGCAAAGCCGCGATACGCGGACCCGCTTCGACAACCGCTGCAACGGCCACACCTTCTTCATCAGCAAAATCAATGGAAGCTTCAATAAATGCGAGAGCATCCAACAGTCTCGACCGCCAGGATTCATAGACCGAACTGGCTTCTCCCGAAAATTGCCGCATGGCCAAGCGGCGCTGTGACTCTGTTTCGGCGGCCAGCAGATCGGCCAGTCCTTCGATCTCCACAAGATCCAACCTGCCATTTTCAAAAGCCCGCCGCGAAAACGCGCCAGCTTCAGCCATCTTCAGATTTGGCAGCTTTGATAGCTCAGACAACATCAGCGAGAGCACAGCTGGACTACCATGGACGTGGAACTCCACCACATCTTCGCCCGTCGCACTGTGGGGCCCCTTGAAAAACAGCAGCAATCCCACATCAATGACTGAAGACTGATCAAACGTGCGTATGGTTCTCAAGTAAGCCCTGCGTGGTTCAGGACTGCATCCTGTCAGGGCAACTGCCGTTTCAAACGCCGCCGGTCCTGATAACCTGACAACAGCAATACCAGCCCTACCTGAGCCGCTGGAAACCGCAAATATGGTGGATTTCAAAGTCATTTCGGATTCGAATCGAAACCAAATCCACCATCCGGGGATCAAGCATTCATGCTGTCAAAGAAATCACTGTTGGTCTTGGTCTGGCGCAACTTGTCGAGCAGGAACTCAACCGCATCGACTGTCCCCATCGGATTGAGAATTCGCCGGAGCACGTAAGTTTT
This sequence comes from Hyphomicrobiales bacterium, assembly GCA_031420855.1. Lineage (GTDB taxonomy): Bacteria > Pseudomonadota > Alphaproteobacteria > Rhizobiales > Aestuariivirgaceae > Aestuariivirga. The sequence goes on along the minus strand of JANONM010000666.1, from coordinate 1,763 downwards.
CTTCAAGGTATCAGCCTTGACGATCAATTCTTCCTTGCGGGTTCCCGAACGCAGTATGTCGATGGCGGGGAACACCCGCTTGTCCGCGACTTTGCGATCCAGGATAATTTCCGAATTGCCGGTTCCCTTGAACTCTTCGAAAATCACTTCGTCCATGCGGCTTCCCGTATCAATCAGGGCTGTTGCAATGATTGTCAGGGATCCGCCGTGTTCAATGTTGCGCGCCGCACCGAAGAACCGCTTCGGCCGCTGCAGGGCGTTGGCGTCCACACCACCCGTGAGAACCTTGCCCGACGAAGGTACAACCGTATTGTAGGCCCGACCCAGACGGGTGATCGAATCCAGCAGGATCACCACATCACGACCATGTTCAACCAGCCGCTTGGCCTTCTCGATGACCATCTCAGCCACTTGCACATGGCGTGTCGCTGGTTCGTCAAATGTCGAGCTGATTACTTCGCCTTTCACCGAACGCTGCATATCCGTCACTTCCTCGGGACGCTCATCAATCAGCAAAACAATCAGGTAGCATTCCGGATGATTCGTCGCGATGGAATGGGCAATGTTTTGCAGGATGACAGTTTTACCGGTGCGCGGCGGTGCCACGATCAGGCCGCGCTGACCCTTGCCAATGGGGGACACGATATCAATCACCCGCGGCGAAAAATCTTTCCGCGTCGGGTCATTGATTTCCATCTCCAACCGCTGGTCCGGATAAAGCGGCGTCAGGTTGTCAAAGTGAACCTTGTGCTTGACCTTCTCCGGGTTTTCAAAATTGATGGTGTTGACTTTTACCAGGGCAAAGTAGCGCTCGCCATCCTTCGGGCTGCGGATCTGGCCCTCAACCGTATCACCCGTCCGCAAGGTGAATTTCCGGATCTGGCTGGGGCTGACATAAATATCATCAGGCCCTGCGAGATAGTTCGCTTCGGCTGAACGGATAAAGCCAAATCCATCCTGCAGAACTTCGACAACACCTTCACCGACGATATCAACGCCACGGGCTGCCAGGTTTTTCAAAATCGCAAACATCAGCTCCTGCTTGCGCAACGCACTGGCATTTTCAACTTCCAGCTCCTCCGCCAGAATAACCAAATCCGCTGGTGACTTGAGTTTAAGATCGGAGAGCTTTGTCTCCTTAAGGTCTGTGATGTCTGTCATGATCTATACTTGCTGAAAAACCTGACTGTCAGAAAGCGAAAAAGCGCCGGGAGCAACAAATCAGGCGAAGGGGAGGGGAACGTCCAGAAAAGGACACACTCCCCATAACAGACGCGGCCACGCTTGCAAAGCAAAAATCATCCGCCCGTATGCAGCAAACCAATCAGCTAAACGGCTTCACAATCACGCAAGTGACAATCACCACCATCAACAAGGTTGGCACCTCGTTGAGAATTCGAAAATAGCGCGCAGAATAACTTCTCTCACCCCGCGCGAAGCCAACCACATGTCGATACATCACGGCATGGCAAGCCACCAAAAAGAAAACCCCTGCCAATTTCAACGCCAGCCACACATCAACAAGACTCCAACTGCCAAGCCAAACCAACATCAGTCCAGACGTCAAGGTCACCACCATCGCTGGCGTCATGATTGCTTTCAACAACCGCCGCTCCATGATCTGAAATGTCAGGTCACTCTCAGACCCGACTGCACAACCACAATGATAAACCATCAATCGCGGCAGATAGAGTAATCCCGCCATCCACGAAATCACTGCCAGAACATGCAGCACCTTCAGCCATTCATAGCTCACGGCAACG
>JANONM010000665.1:0-1788 GCA_031420855.1 Hyphomicrobiales bacterium | reverse complement strand
TGAAACGCCTGGCGCTGGGTCCAAGCTTTGAGCGGCGATTTGGTGCGCCCTATTGCGTGGCGCACCGGGCAGATGTGCATCGGGCATTGTTGGAGGTCGTCAAGTCGCGGTCAAACTTATCCCTCAGGATGGCGGCGAATGTCACCCGGGTTAATTCGGTCGATGGCGGAATAATCGCATTTGGCCAAAGGGACCTCATCCGCCCCGTTGGGGCACCTTCTCCACGAAGGCGTGGAGAAGGGACGACATGGCGACCTGTCCCTTCTCCAACGAAGTTGGAGAAGGTGGATCGGGCGAAGCCCGAGACGGATGAGGTCCCTTGGGTGAACATTGGAGATAGACTTGTCGATGATGCGGGTGTGAAGTTGCAGGTTGGCAGTGAGGTTCTGCGAGGTTCGCAACTTTGGGCAACAGATGGTGTTCATTCTGCCATCCGGCAGGCTTTGGTTCCGGGATCGGCACCTATCGATTCGGGGGCGCGTTTTCATCGGGCACTGTTGGCGAAAGTTCCCGATGTGAGAGGTGTGGCTACGGAGTGCGTCAATCTCTGGATGTTTCCAGGCGGACACGTGGTGCATTATCCTGTTGGCACTCCAAAACGCCTGAATGTCGTTGCGGTTGTTCCTGATGCAATCACGCCCGCCCTGCATTTTGCAAATGCCTGCACCAGCCTCCGGCATATCGTCAGTCATTTGGCCGACGCCAGCATTTGGCCGGGCCTTTACGTCAATCCATTGCCGACTTGGCAATTCGGCAACATCACGCTTCTGGGGGATGCAGCCCACGGCACGCTGCCCTATCTTGCGCAAGGGGCTGCCATGGCGCTGGAAGATGCGGTGGCACTTGTGGGAATCGCCGACGAAAGCAGTTTGGCCGAGGCCATCAAGCAGCGGCAAAGACGCACAGCATTGCTGCATCAAAAAACCTTGGCCGCAGGCCGGACCTATCATCTCACTGGCATGCTGGGCGCTGCGAGAAATGCAGCGATAGCCTTGTCGCCAAGCGTACTTCTGCAAAATCAACTGGGTTGGATTTACCGGAATTATTAAATTCCTGTAAACCAGATGAACATTTTCCGTACATATTGCATTCCAGCGGAATTGGGTTCTATGATCTCCTCGGTGGGCAGTTTGCGTGTGTAACCCTCGTCGTATCAATTCATAATTTCCGGAGGAATAGCCTATGAAGTTCCATACCTTGGCCCTTGCCGCTGTTGCATCGGCTTCACTCCTGCTTGCATCCGGCGGTGCGCTTGCTGCTCCTGATCCCATGAAAGTCGAACCCGGCAAAACTGTCGTCAAGAAGAAAAACAAACTGGTCTGCAAAAAGAAATGGGTCATCAAGACCGTCAAGCGTCAAGGCAAACGCAAGAGGGCTTGCGTCAGGTTGGTGGCCGGGTTGCTGGAGGATCAGGATCTTTATGAACAGGGCCGTGACCTTGCCAAGGATGGCCGCTATGAAGAAGCACTTGTCGTGCTGGCCGCCATCGTCGACCAGAATGATCCCAAGGTTTTGAACTACACTGGCTACAGCCATCGCAAGGCCGGTCGACTGGAAACCGGGGTCAGCTTCTACCAGAAGGCCCTTGCCATCAATCCCGATTTCATCCTGGCCCGTGAATATCTGGGTGAAGGTTATGGTGCCGCAGGTCGTATTGATTTGGCCATGGTGCAACTGGATGAAATCAAGAACCGTTGCGGCGTGAACTGTGCTGAATATGAACTGCTGCAAAAAGCCATCAACGCAGCAAATTGAGTGGCAGGTGACTGAATAACTATTTCTGTGGTG
>JANONM010000664.1:0-6214 GCA_031420855.1 Hyphomicrobiales bacterium | reverse complement strand
GATTCCAGCTGGTACATGCGCGAGGAAAATGGTGGCTTGCTGCTGGGGCCTTATGAAAAAGGTGCGCCTTGCTGTTACATGGATGGTCCATCGGAGCAGAGCGAATATGAATTGTTCCAGGAGGACTTGGATCGCTTGGGGCCTTATATCGAAACTGCCATTGTGCGCGTTCCGGCCTTTGGTGAGGTCGGCATCAAGAAGGTTTACAACGGGGCGATTGCCTATACGCCCGACGGTTCGCCGATTATCGGGCCGGCATGGGGTCTCAAAAACTTCTGGCTCAATGAGGGTCATAGTTTTGGTGTGACGGCGGCGGGTGGTGCGGGCTGGCAGTTGGCGGAATGGATTGTTGATGGCGAACCCACCATTGACATGATGGGAGTCGATCCCCGGCGCTTTGGGCCCTATGCCACACAAGGCTATCTGAAGACCAAGAATGAAGAAACTTACGCAAACGTCTTCACGCCGCATTTCCCGGATGAAGAGCGCAGTGCGGCGCGACCATTGAAAACCACGCCCTGTTATGGCCGCATGAAAGATTTGGGTGCGGTGTTTGGCAGTGTCTATGGCTGGGAACGTCCGGGCTGGTTTGCACCGATGGGCTACGGTCTCAGTGACGCTGAACTCAACCGCGCAGATACGCTGACCAACCACAATCATGCGCCCGCCGACACGGATGGCCGGATCAAGGAGAAGTGGTCGTTCCGGCGCTCCAACTATTTCAATCATGTCGGCGAGGAATGCCGCGCCGTCATGGCATCGGTGGGTCTGCAGGACATGTCGGCCTTCGCCAAGCTGGAAGTCTCCGGTCCCAAGGCGCGGGACTGGCTTGAGTCAATTCTTGCCAACAAGATTCCCAAAAAGATGGGACGCATTGCGCTGGCACATCTGTTGACGCCGCTCGGAGGTGTGCGGGCTGAATTCACGGTTTACGAATGGGCACCGGGAAAATTTTACCTGGTGTCAGCGGGTGCCTTTGAGCGGCATGACCATGACACGCTGTTCAAATTGTTGCCGACAGATGGTTCTGTGAAACTGACACCTATCACCACGCGGCTTGGTGTGCTGGTAATCGCCGGACCAAATTCGCGCAAGCTCTTGCAAAAACTGACGGGCACCGATCTCTCGAATGAAGCCTTTCCCTGGCTCACGGGAAAATCCCTTAGCGTTGGTCATGTCTCGGCCCATTGCCTGCGCGTCAATTTCGTTGGCGAACTCGGCTATGAATTCCATCACCCGATTGAACAACAGGTGGCGCTGTTTGACCTGTTGATGGAGGCGGGCAAGGAATTCGATATCAGGCCCTATGGCATCAAGGCCATGGGCGCGTTGTCGATTGAAAAGAGCTACCGCCTGATTCCTCGCGAATTGTCGGTTGAGTATTCGGCCTATGAATCGGGGCTTGAGCGTTTTGTGCATCCGAACAAGGGTCAATTCATTGGACGAGATGCGCTGGTGGCGGGGCGTGAAAAAGGCCTGAACTGGAATTTCGTGACGCTGGAAGTTGATGGTGTGACCGATGACTGGTCGGATGTGCGGGGGTCCGAGCCGATCTACGCCAAGGGCAAATTGGTCGGGCGCGCCACCAACGGTGGCTTTGGCTTCCGCGTCAACAAATCATTGGCGCTGGCCATGGTGAAGCCGGAGCATGCTGCACTGGGCAGCGAGCTTGAAGTGAAAATTCTCGACAAACTGTTCAAGACAAAAGTCATCGGCGAAAGCCCCTATGATCCGGAGAATGTTGCGTTGCGCGGTTAATGACAGGTAACCCGTAAATGGTCAGCACAGAACAGAGTTACGGACGGGGCGTTGGCTTTGTGTTGCTGGCCACTTTGGGCTGGTCGCTGTCGGGGGTTTTTGTGCGTTTCATGCCGGAGCTCTCGGGCTGGCAGATCAATTGCTGGCGCGGCTTTTGGACGGCAGTCAGCATCCTGTGTTACCTCGTCATCGCCTATGGTTTCGAGACCTTGGCGGTTTTTCGCCGAATACCGATTGCCGGACTTTTGTTTTCTGCCGGATTTTTTGCTTTCGGGTCTACCATGTATGTGACTTCCCTGACTCTGGTCAGCACGGCGGTGATTTCAGTGATTGGCGCAAGTTCACCGCTGTTCACGGGTCTTTTGAGTCCCTGGGTGACCGGAGAAAAGCCCGGACTCGCGGCGTGGTTTGCAGCCATCATGGCGCTGGGTGGCATGGGGGTGATTGGCTGGAACGGGCTGGAAAACGGCAATGCCATCGGCATTGCGGTTTCACTGCTGGTGCCCATCAGTTTTGCCATTCAGACCCTGACGCTCAGGCGCTACCGCAGGGTGGATATGACACCCGCGATTTGTCTGGGTGGCGTGATGGCGTTCCTGGGTGCAGGGATGGCCGGATTCTGGTTTCAAAAAGGCGGCGGATTTGATGTGCCCCTGCACTACGTGGCCCTACTGGCGGTTATGGCCTTTGTGCAATTGGCCGTGCCGCTGATCTGGTATGCCAAGGGAGCAAAATCCGTGCCCGCCGTTACGCTGTCGCTGATTGTCATGCTCGATGCCGTGCTCAATCCCCTGTGGCCCTGGATATTTGTCAATGAGGTACCGGAGAGAACCACCTTCATTGGTGGTGCGGTGATTTTGCTTGCTGTTTTGATATCGATCTTGGGTGGACAATGGCTGAGGCGATCAGGTTGATCGGTCAAGCCGATGGGCTGCAACCATTTCTGCCAGACTGGCATAGCGAAAATCGAATTTTGGGGTCATCCCAGGATCCATGGTGGCACCAAATCCTGTCTGCCCGTGGCGACGATGTATCAGGCATGACGCCAAGCCATGTTGGTTTGCCGGAGCATGGTCGTGAAACAGACTTTCGGCGGTGTGGAGAATGTCAGTCTTCGCCAGGCCGATGTGCGCCAGTCGGTCGGTCATGTAGGTAAAATTGCGAAGATTGGGCTTGTAGCTGCCGATGTCTTGCGCAGTGAACACTGCGTCAAACGTGACATGAAGCTTGCTGCTGCTGTGCGAAAAACTTGCATTGTCAACATTGGACAGAATTACCAGTTTGTAGTGCTGCTTGAGATAGGTCAGGCAATCCACGGTATCTGGAAACGCCACCCAGTCCTTCACCGAATCGCCGTAAGATCGGCATTCATCCCAAGTTGACGAGAGTCCCCACTGTTCCGCCATCCGTTTGTAAGTGACTGACAAAATCTCTTGATAGGACATGGTTGGCGTCCAGGTTTGCTGGGATGACTCATGGCGTGCGTGGGCTTCAAGAATCGAGTCCCTAGAAGGCCTCAAGCTGACGCGCCTTACAAGAGGTTCAAGCGCATTCAGGATTCCCGTCTCCCAGTCAATGAGCGTGCCATAGCAGTCAAATGTCAGTGCCTTGAAGTCTCCCAATCTCATTTGAAATTATTCTTCCGTGTACGGAGTTCTGCAAATACCGCAGCATCGGTTGCCTGCTCCAGCCCCAGATTCTTCCTGATCTCCGGCGAATTGCAGCGCATATAGGGATTGGTCTTGAGTTCATCGCCGATGGTGGTGGGGCAGGTCATCTTGCCTTGCGCCCGCAGGTTCTTCACTTCAGTTGCGCGCATTTGCAAAGCCTGGTTGCCGGGTTCCACGCTGAGCGCAAACCTGGCGTTGGCTTCGGTATATTCATGGCCGCAATAGACTGAGGTCATGGGTTGCAGCGTGGCAAACTGGTTCACGGATTCAAACATCTCGTCCATGGTGCCTTCGAGGACGCGGCCACACCCCATGGCAAACAGGGTGTCGGCGGCGAACAGCAGAAAGTCTTCCTCGAAATGATAGGCGATGTGGCCAGCCGTATGGCCGGGGCAGGCATAGACCCGCAAGTCGCGCTGGGCGATCTTGAAGACATCACCACCTTTGACGGTTTTTGTAATGCCGGGGATTCTGTCCTTTTCCAATTCAGGCCCGATGATCTGGCAACCATAGGCTTCTTTAAGCTCAAGATTGCCATCGACATGGTCGGAATGGTGGTGGGTGGTGAGAATATGGGTGAGCTGCCAGCCGCGCTTCTTCAACTGGGTCACAACAGCCGCTGCGTCTGGGGCATCAATCGAAATGGTGGTCCCCGTAGGGTGGTCATGCACCAGCACGCCATAATTGTCGTCGCGGCAGATGAATTGGTGAACGCTGAGATGGGCCATAAGTTGTTGTCCTTTGGGAGCATGATGTGCCTCAAGGCGGCGTTGCAAGCAATTCTTTTGTGCGAAACCAAGACCTGTTCACCCGAACACCGGTTTGCGCTAGGATCGGTTTATGGATGTTGTCGATCTGCGCGAGTTCTACAGAAGTGATCTGGGTGTTGTCACGGCCAAACTGATTGGACGGAAACTCGCGGGATTTGTCAAACCTGCGGCGGCGCAAACTGTCATGGGAATGGGTTACGCGACACCCTACTTGCAACAACTCGCACCTGCCTCGGCCCTGACGATTTCTTTCATGCTGGCCCAGCAGGGTGTCACCCATTGGCCTGACAATGCCCAGAACCGGTCCGCGCTGGTCGATGCGTCGGACTTGCCACTACTCGAAAGCACTGTAGACCTTGCACTTGTGGTGCATGGGCTGGAATTTGCCGATACACCGCTTGACAGCTTGCAGGAGATATGGCGGGTGATGGCACCCCAGGGGCGCTTGTTGCTGGTGGTGCCAAATCGCCGGGGGCTTTGGGCGGCCTCGGAGGCCACCCCCTTTGGACATGGCCAGCCGTTTTCGCGGGGACAGTTGGCGGGCCTGTTGAAGGACGCCAAATATTCCATCACCCAGTGGCGCAGCGCCCTTTGCCTGCCACCCCTCAAAAACCCCGGATTTCTGAAAGCCGCACCTGCCATTGAAGCGATGGCGGAAAGGGCCTTTCCGCGCTTGTCAGGTGTTACAATTGTCGAGGCCATGAAACAGGTCTATGCGTTTTCTTCGGGAAAGCGCGTGCGACGGACCTTGCAGCGCTTCAGCCCTGTGCTCCTGCCATCGCCCCAGCCAAACCAGCGCGAAACCGGGGAATTAAATGTTTCGCAGCAACGGTTCACAGGCGGCCCAAATTCGGTTTAAAGAGTTGCTTCCTGAACTGGATTGCCCATGACCGACAAACCCAACCCTGAAAATAGTGGTGCCGCCCTTGATGCCCTGCGGCGCGAGCTTGATACGCTTGATGACAACCTGGTTGAGCTGTTGGCCAAGCGCTTTACGGTGACGGCTGAGGTCAAGAGTTTCAAGCTGGTGACGGCGAAAAATTCACTGTCACCATTGCGGCCCGCCCGCGAGGTGCAAATCCACCGCCGCCTGCTCGCCAAAGCCAGGCTCTCCGGGCTTGATCCGGGCATGGTGTTGAAAATCTGGCGCGGCATTCTCACCCAGTCCAGTCTCAATCAGGCTGCGATGACGCTGCATGTATCGCGCCGCCTGACACAAACCATTGGCCACCGCTTGCGCATCCGCGACCATTTTCCCGGCATGGCTGTGGAGGAATGGCGCGACGAGGCCCAGGTTCTGACCCAAGTTGGCGTAAGTGCCGGGGATATCTGTGTGGTGGAAACCGGTTCACCCTGGGTCGAAGGTTTTGTGGCGGGCTTGGCCGGCACGGCCCAGGTCATTGGCTCCCTGCCCGTGCTGTCTGATGTTCTTGTGCCGCAACTCCTGATCATCGGCAATGCGCCTGCCGAAGCAACGGGTGATGATGAAACATTGTTGGTCAGCAACGGCAGCCTGCCGCGAGACTTTGCCGTGCAGCCCCTGTGGCAAGTGAAGCATGGCGCTTTCAAGTTATCAGCGCTGGCCGGATTTCATTCGGAACAGGAAGCACCGTTGGTAGGTCTAATGCGCTCCAATGCTGCCCTTGGCCTGAAGGTGGCCGGACGCTATGCTTCGACTTTAGAGATGTGAGAATGACAGACAGCACAAATTTCGATCCCGCCATTGGACCTGTTCCAAAACCCGGCATCCTCGGCATCTCGGCCTATGTGCCGGGAAAGAGCGGTGCCAAGGGTACGAAGGTTTTTAAACTCTCGTCCAACGAATCACCACTGGGGGCCAGCCCCAAGGCCATGGCGGCATTTGCTGCATCGGCGGCAAATCTGGCGCTCTATCCCGATGGCAGCGCCACGGCCTTGCGACATGCCTTGGCCGCCCGCTATGGTTTGGCCGCTGACCGGCTGATCTGTGGCGCAGGTTCCGATGAAATCCTGCAACTTCTCGCCCATGCTTATCTC
>JANONM010000663.1:0-3480 GCA_031420855.1 Hyphomicrobiales bacterium | reverse complement strand
TCAGATAGCGCGAAAGCCCAACCACCCCACCCCCGCCCCACCCCAAATATTGGGGAGGGGTGATAGCATCGAAGCACCCCCCCTCTCCGTCACCCCAACCCGCGCTTTGGCGGGGAGGGGCAGGGGTGGGGTGGTTGGGCAAGGTGAAGAATTGAATGCACTGTCACCGTAACTCCTAACTCCGCCACCGTAACTCCCCACCGTAACTCCCAGTTACTTACTGCATTTTTGCCTGTTTGATGATTGCATCGTCAAAAACCAAGCGCTCAGCTAAAGCAGTAGTGTCGCGCAAAAATTCTTCAACATTTACTTTAGCCCACCGAACCTTCTGCGCAGCCGCAGCAAAGCGATCAACAACTTTGCTTTCCCAAAAGAATTCTTGCGAAGGAAACTTGAGTAATTTCGACATGCTTTTGTCGAAGTTTGCCGCACACCAATCCAGCGTCAAGCAATACTCAATGGTCTTGATATCCCGTTTTTTATCGACTTGTGCGTAACAACTGGTGATCGATTCAACCAAACCAGCCATGCCTACTTTTTCGTATCGCTTGTGAAAATTGATTGCAGCTCTTCGCGCGTTGCGCTCATCCCGCTTCGCTTGTCCCCAGTTAGGGGAGATTTTACCGTCTTCAAGGAGAAGTGCATCAATTCCGAGTCTCTGAGCAGAACGAATGTCAAGCCAGTTTAGGAATCCTGGTGGTGCCGCGGAAATGAAAACTATCGCATCATCACTCAAACCAAGTTTTGCCAGATACGATCCAACTAGGGCGTTTGCCATACCACTCTCACGAACATATTCTCCTTCGCGGATGTATGCTGCGTGGAAACCGATGCTGGCATTTGCGGTCATGTAGCGCCGCTCGCCCCCAAGCCAAGCAAGAGCACATGCTGAAGCGCAAAGTTTACTACCGACCAATGTTGCGTAGCCGTTTGTCCGAATTTGTTTTCCAATACTCAATCCAGCATCCAAGTTTCCACCTGGGCTCATCAGCGCGACAATTGCCTTGTTGATGTCAGAGCTTTTCAGTCTAAAATCCACATCATCCCGATACTCAATGGTGCCTTCAATTGAAATTAAATCTAACTCATCGTTTAGTTTGATCACTTTAATAGTTGCAGAATTCGCGATCTGCTGGTGCAACAATGCACCGAGAAAAATAACAACTATAATTTTTGCGAAATTCCAACATCTCAAGTTGACATGCACGCTCACGGCACCACCTCAATCCGCTCAACACCCCTCGGTGCACTCACACCCTTCCAGATCGCATTCGCCACATGTACAGGCGTGTTTGGTTTCCGCGCCAGGAAATCGCCATCTCCGGCTTTCGCCCGCATGTCGCCCTGCTCCAACGCCACATTCCCGCGTGAGATAACGGTGCGAGGCACGGACTTGCGGGGATACATGTTCAATATCTTCGCAATATTGGTTGATGTGACATTGACGAATTCTTCTTTGGTCAGCCGCCCCGCACCAATTGTGGTGTCGCCTGTGAATCCCACGCCCACAGCAATAATTTTTCGATTCCTGACCAGAACATCAGCCCGTTCCGAACAATCAGCATTCACAACAATTCCGCCGCGGATCAAGGTGGGGGTCATTGGAGTCGGTCCTCTAGTAATAATACAAAAATATGAGAGTTTATATTTCAAGGTTGAGATTGCGTCGCTACGAGTTCCTGCAATTTCAACTTTGCTTGTTCACGTTCTAGTTCATTCAGATTGGATTTCATGATCCCTTGAACTTTGCCATAGCGTGTTATGCAGATGTCTTCACCTGACTGCACGCGCAGTAGGTTCAGTTTCCAATATTTGCGAAACGATGACACAGACATCATGGTGCGGGGCTTCAAAGCAATTTCTTTCTTTGAGCGAGTTGTCTGAGAGAAGTAAATTCATGTTGCTTGATGAGTTCAAGGCCCGCAGCTTGCATCTGGGTCAGTAAACTCAGAGCTGACAGCTGATCTATTCCAAGATCTTTTGCGATTTTCGAAACTGCTGAATGGTTGTTCACCATTGAAATCGCACACATGAGAATACTCTCAGGTTTCGTAAACTGTGGCGCACCTGCTGCCTTCATAATCGCATCGTCTTGCTTGCCAGACCAAATTAACAAATCGACGAGCAAATGTGTCTCACGTGATCCGCCGCTCAAACCCATGCGCTCTGTCACTCGTAACGCCCACGTTCGTCGCGGAAAAAGCATCACAGCACTCCTGATTTTGCCACCCAGATTGAAAGTCCCCACCCCTGCCCCTCCCCGCGAAGTGCGGGTTGGGGTGAGATTCTTCACCCCCCCCAATCTTTGGGAAGGGGCCGGGGGTGGGGTCTTTTTTTACATGCTCTTGGCCATGTCGGTGACGACTGATGTCCATGCGCCTTCAGGCTTCTTGGTGATGACGGGATCAGAGCCGCCTTTCATCAGGGTTGCCACGGTGCGTTCGGCGGCTGCCACATCGAGTGTGCCATCGGAACCATCGGTGAGTTTCGAGATTTCGCCCATCATGCGCTTCTGGTGTTCAATGCCAGCAGCTCCGGTTGTATCACCATCCACCACAATCTGTGCGGCTTCGTCGTTGTTGGCCCGGGCATAATCCCAGCCCTTCATCGACGCCTTCACAAACATTGACATGGTTTTAACGAAAGCTGGATCCTTCAGCTTGTCCTCAAGCACATAAAGCCCGTCTTCGAGGGTTGCCACACCCTGGTCTTCATACTTGAACGTCACCAGGTCTTCAGCCTTGATGCCCGCGTCAATCACCTGCCAATATTCATTGTAGGTCATGGTCGACACGCAATCGGCCTGTTTCTGAATCAGCGGATCAACGTTGAAGCCCTGCTTGATGACTTCCACACCATCAGCGCCGCCATTGGTGCCAAGGCCGAGCGTGCTCATCCACGACAGGAACGGATATTCATTGCCAAAGAACCACACGCCAAGCTTCTTGCCCTTGAAATCAGCAGGCGCCTTGATGCCGGTTTCAGCCCGACAGGTCAGCATCATGCCCGACTTCTTGAAAGGCTGGGCGATGTTGACAACCGGCGAACCTTTTTCGCGGGTGGCCAGTGCCGATGGCATCCAATCCACCACAACATCAGCGCCGCCACCGGCCAGCACCTGTTGCGGATTGATGTCGGGTCCGCCCGGCATGATGGTGACTTCAAGGCCAGCGTCCTTGTAGAAGCCCTTGGCTTGCGCCACCAGATAGCCTGCGAACTGGGCTTGCGTCACCCATTTCAATTGCAGTTTGACGGCTTCGGCATTGGCCGATGATGACGCCACCACCAATGCACCTGCGGCTGCAGCTGCGAGTAGATATTTCTTCATGTAGTCCTCCTTGTTAGACATGTACCAAATTTACCGTCCTACGAGCGGTAGGAAGGATGCCAGAATGTCACATTCCGCTCTGCCAACACAAGCAGCGCGTAACACGCAGACCCCGTGAGGGCGGCAACCGCGATTTCCGCCCACACCAGATC
>JANONM010000662.1:0-2621 GCA_031420855.1 Hyphomicrobiales bacterium | reverse complement strand
AAGCACGCCGACAGCCCAGCCCCGTGTTGTCTTGCAACGCCAGAAGGGACTTGAATATGAACTTGAGCACCATGGCGAAAATTTCATCATCAAGACCAATGCCGACGGCGCGGAAGATTACAAGCTGGTGACAGCACCGATTAGCGATCCATCGCCCCAAAACTGGAAAGACTTCGTGCCGCATCGGCCCGGCATTTTCATTGTTGCCTATGCCGTGTTCAAAAACTGGCTGATCCGCATGGAACGGGAGAACGCCCTGCCCCGGATTGTTGTGCGGAACATGACAAGTGGCGAAGAGCATGCCATCGCTTTTGACGAAGAGGCCTATTCACTGGGGTTTGGTGACATGCCAGAATTTGATACTGACATGATGCGCTTCAGCTATTCTTCACCTACAACGCCTTCGCAGGTTTACGACTACAATATGAAAACGCGCGAAAGGGTGTTGCGCAAAACCCAGGAAGTGCCGTCCGGCCATGAGCCGCTGGACTATGTGGCGCGGCGGCTTTTGGCACCGGCCCATGATGGCGAAATGATTCCGGTGACACTGTTGCACCACCGCGACACAAAACTCGATGGCACCGCACCGCTCTGGCTTTATGGCTATGGTTCCTATGGCATGTCGATGCCCGCAGGCTTCAACACCAACATCCTTTCGCTGGTGAATCGCGGCTTCATTTATGCAACGGCCCATGTGCGCGGTGGCCAGGAAAAAGGCCGGCGTTGGTACAAGAATGGCAAGCTGGACAAGAAGACCAACACCTTCAAGGATTTTGTCTCGGTTGGCGAATTCCTGGTGGCGCAGGGCTTGACCAAACGTGGCAACATTGTGGCGCAAGGCGGCAGCGCTGGCGGGTTGTTGATGGGAGCCGTGGCCAATATGGCGCCTGACCTTTTTAAAGCCATTGTGGCTGAAGTGCCGTTTGTTGATGCACTGTCCACCATGCTGGATGACACCTTGCCCCTCACACCACCGGAATGGCCGGAATGGGGCAATCCGATTGCTGATGCAAAAGCCTATGATACGATTGCATCCTATGCACCCTATGAAAATGTCAAGGCACAGGCTTACCCCCACATCTTTGCCCTGGGCGGATTGACCGATCCTCGGGTTACCTATTGGGAACCGGCAAAATGGATCGCAAAACTCCGTGTACTGAATACATCAGACAATGACCTGATGTTGAAAATCAACATGGGGGCCGGACATGGCGGCGCATCAGGCCGTTTTGACAGGTTGAAGGAAGTGGCTGAAGTCTATGCCTTTGGTTTGAAGTTGACAGGAAAACTGGATGCTGCTTGACGCAACCAAAGCATCGTTGCTGCTGGTCGATGTGCAGGAACGCCTCTTGCCAGCCATGGCTGATGGGGAGCAGGTCATCCGCAATTCCCGGGTACTGCTGCATGTGGCGAAAGCCCTGGGATTGCCTGTCACAGTCTCAGAACAATATCCGAAAGGACTGGGACATACGGTGCCAGCGCTTGCTGACAACGCGGCACAGGTCTTCGACAAGACCAGTTTTTCCTGTTGGCGGGATGCGGCATTGAAAAAGCATTTCATCGCGCTGCATGAATCTGGACGTCCACTGGTGATTGTGGCTGGCATTGAGGCCCATGTTTGCGTGTTGCAAACTTGTGTTGATCTCGCCGCGGCAGGCTTTGGTGTGTTTGTGGTGGCTGATGCTGTATCGTCGCGCAGGCAACAATCGGTGGAACTTGCCTTGAACCGCATGGGGTCCAATGGCGTTGAAGTCGTTAATAGCGAGATGGTGCTGTTTGAACTTCTGGAAAAAGCGGGCACGCCCCAGTTCAAGGAACTTTCAGCCCTGATCAGATAATGCCAACGGCCAACTTGCATCAAAGGCGGTTTTCAAAGCTCGCATGTGGCCCCCACCTCCGCCCTCCAACCCGCCTCTTTTGGCGGGGAGGAGGTGGCGCGAAGCGCCGGAGGTGGGGGACGCGGGGGAATTTCTCGAACCTGTTCAGTCGAATGGAGAGAGTTGTTTCAATTGCCTGTTAGTGTAATGCCCTCGTTGCAAAGTTTTCATGCCTTGCATCAATTGACAATTCAAAACCGAGTCGCTTGATTATGACTTAACATCGAATGCAGGTACATCATGGCCAAGACGATCGACTTTAATTGGGAAGACCCGCTGGATATTGAGAGCTGGCTGACTGACGAAGAAAAAATGATCCGGGATTCGGCACGGGCCTTCGCCCAGGACAAGTTGCAGCCGCGCATCAGGGATGCATTCCGCCATGAGAAATTTGACCGGGCGATCATGACTGAAATGGGCGAGATGGGACTGCTCGGTGCCATGACGTCGGAAAAGTATGGCGGTGCTGGTTTGGGATATGTGGCCTATGGCCTGATTACACGCGAGATCGAGCGGGTTGATTCAGGTTATCGTTCGGCGATGAGCGTGCAGAGTTCTCTCGTGATGTTTCCCATTGAGAATTTTGGCAGTGAAGCACAGAAACAAAAATATTTGCCGCGGCTTGCAACAGGCGAAATTGTTGGCTGCTTTGGCTTGACCGAACCTGATGCGGGGTCTGATCCCGGCGGCATGAAAACGCGGGTTACCAAAATGGCGAATGGCTATGTGCTGAATGGTTCCAAA
>JANONM010000661.1:0-3069 GCA_031420855.1 Hyphomicrobiales bacterium | reverse complement strand
CAGATTGAGGGCATGCAGCAGCTTGCCGATTGTCCGCTCGTGATAGTGCACCTTGTATTCCGCTTCGATCCAACGCTGGATATCCACGCAGCGCCAGCGAACCAACCCGTCCTTCACCGGATCAGGCCCCTTCAACACATGCGCCTTCACAGCTTTTTCCTGCGTAAGCGTCAGCCGCTTCTTCGGGTGACCGCAGGGGGCATCGCGCAATCATTGCGCAAGTCACTGACACTGTAATCTACCCGAACGGCTATCGATCCACGCATGCGATGCTCCATCAAATCACGCACACAGTGAATTACATGCCAGACAAAATGGGAATCCATAAAACGAGTCATCTCATCGGGCCTTTGGTATCAGTTCTTCGCTAAATCTGCTCTGCTTCATCGTCTTTTCCTTAAAAACGGGATCAGACTCTACTCACTTTTGGACCAGTTTGCTGGGCTCAGGTCACCCCGTCTAACCTCCTCAATGCTTCACATCAACCAGCAGAAACTCCTCTGTGTCGCCTTTAACGGCGACGTCGCGCACGGCACCGATGTCCTTTACATAATATTTGTTGGTGAGCAGGTCAGGTTCATCGGGCGTCCATTCCTTCATCATCAGGGCATCGCTGTAGGAACCCAATGGCACCTTTACAGATTTTGCAAGGCTTACAACTTCGGCGTGATCATTGGTGTATTCATTGATCAAGGTGTGGCCTTTAGTTGGAGTGGCTTCCATGATGATGCTGGGCGTTGCGCCATCAATACCGGCATGCCAACCTTCTGTTTTGGCGACTTTTCCTTTCGAGTCAAGTTCCTGGACGTCTTCGCCAAAGGACCAGACATTGCCATCCTTGTCCTGCGCATAATAGCCCATGGTCTTGTCAACGGGTACGCCGGCAAGTGACATGATATCTTCCACGACAACGCATTTGACGCCAACAATTGTCTTGGTTCTGGACGTGACTGTGGTGACTTGCGTCGCGGGCTTGTCGTCCTTGGTGCCTTCATAGGTCATGACAGTTCCGGGAATCAGCGGATGCCATGGGTTGTCAATCGTGTTGCCAAAATTGGCGGGGGCGATAGCCTTGCCCGCATAAGCAGGTCCGGCCAATGCTGCGGCAAGTGCAACTGTGCACAGTGCGGTGAAGAGGATGCGTCTGTTCATGCTTGTTACTCCTGGTTGATGCTGGTCATGGGGCTCTTAAAATTGCGGCAGGCTGGATGCGGTTGACGGAGGCCAGGGCGATGCCCAGTGCGCCAAACGAAGTGGCGATCACAAACAGGACCAGTGCAACCAGTCCGCCGACGGGAAGTGTGAGCAACGGAGGCTCCAAGGCAAAAAACAGGCCGAGCACCTGAATGGCGAGCACGCCGAGTCCCAACCCGACGGGGATGCCAATGATCAGCGAACCAAGCATGACTGCTGCGCCTTCAAGTGCGGGGCCGGTCAGTATGTGACGGGTATCAGCGCCGATGGTGCGCAGAATGGCAAACTCGCGGCGGCGTTCGATGACGAGGAAGGCTCCCATTACCGCGACACCGAGTGCTGAAACCAATCCGGCACCCACCGCTTCGATGAGGCTGAGGCCACCCAGACTTAAAGCCGTCAGGCCGCGTTCGTTGGGAGCCGTGGTCGATGTCACCACAAAAGTCTGGGCGAGTGGACTGGCGCCCAACGCTGCGGCAACCTCCCTGGCCTTGAGTCCCGGTGCCAATTTGGCGAGATAATAGTCAGGCGGCGACAAGGCGGCCCGCGGCAGGGCATCGACACTGGTGACGATTTCGCTGATGGGGAAATTCGGCGGGAAAGCACTGTAGATGCCGAGGATCGGAATCTGCATGTCTTTGGTGTTGCCGAAGTCATCCGGAAAAATCGTGACTTCGAGTTTGTCACCGACGGCCAGTTCAAAATCCTTCGCCAGTTCCGCGTGGATCAGCGCGCCGTTTGGATTCTTGACGAGGCCCTCAAGGCCCAAGCCTTCCAACATGCGCGGCTGGCTTGTCGCTGTTGCAAGATAGGTTTTGAGATCAAGGGCAAGGATGGATTTGCGATCGGTATCAACCCTGGATGGCACCAGCCTGACCGGACTGACACTCGCGATTTCCGGTCCGAGTGACGGCAGAGGAAAACGCGGGTCAACCGGCGTCACGCGCAAATCGGACCCCATGGAGGCAACGGCGTCCGCCTGCTTTGCGGTATGATAGGTCGCGGTAAAGCTCAGCACTTGCACAGCAAAGGCCACAGCAAGCGCCCCCGTGATCAACGCCCGGCCCATATGTGCGGGCCGACGCCCCAGCCAGCGCAGTGACGTGCCCCACCAGGTTGTCAAGGGGCGGGCCCGCTCAGGTCCGGCCCAGCGTCCGAGGCCAGCAAGCATGCCCCGTGTGAGCAGCAGTGTTGCACCCAGCCAGAGGGCCAGCGGCGCCAACAAGACATAGAACGACAACATCAACGCCGGACCCTGAATGGGACTGCGCTTCAACCCGCCGGACCAAAAATTGATCAGCAGAATTGTGATGCCTATGACGGTGAATACAACATCAAGCCGCGCGGTGCGCCATGTGGGCAGCCAGCCGAGATTCAACAGGCGTCGTTCGCCAATATCGCCGCGACGGCTGGCACGTCGCAATCCGGCAACGCGGATGAAACAACTCACCGCTCCTGCGACAACCGCAAGGCCAGCCGACAACAGAAAGCTGTCAGGCGGCACGCCGTTCCAGACCGGCCTGCCTGTCGCAACACTGACTGCAAGGGCTGCCATGGCCAAACCCAATACCGCGCCAAGCAAGCCAGCGACCGCCGCCTGAACAGTTGCAAGCCCGATGATCTGGCCATTGCTTGCGCCGCGCATCCGCAACAAGGCTTCTTCCCGGCGATAGGACTCCACCAAAGCGGACACGCCCGTGAGTCCGAGTGCTCCCGCCACCAGCACACCGGGACTTCCCAGCAGGAGAAACAGCATCTTGGCGTTGACGGCATCTTCGCGGCTCTCGAGCAGGGCTTCCGCTGCATTGTCCGCGACGACCACGGAGAGTCCCGCCTGCCTGCCAAGCACACGCTGCAATTTGCTGGACCAGAGCT
>JANONM010000660.1:0-5928 GCA_031420855.1 Hyphomicrobiales bacterium | reverse complement strand
TAGCGGGTCTGGAAAACCTCGGAACCAAAGGGGGCCTTGCGGATGGCGATGTCGAGGGTTTTGTCCCTGTCGTCGGGATGAATCAGCGTGTCAAAGGATTGGAAGTTGAGGTCCTTGTTACCGACCGACCCGCCAAACAGTTCCAACATTTCCGGCGAGTTGAAGGTTTTGCCGGATTCATAATCGTGATCCCAAAGAGCATAGCCGCCAGATCGCAAAGCTAGATTCAGGCGTTTTTCGTTTTCGGCCAGTTCATCGGCCTGTTCAATGCTGGTGTGTTGGCCCAACAACACGAGATATTCGACACCGCCATCATTGAATCTCTGGGCCCGAAAATTCGCAACCAGGGTTTTGCCAAGTGGCGGGGAGAACGATACTTCAATCATCGGGGCCAAACCCGGCTGATCCAATTGGGTGAGCTGGCGTGCCGACAACATGCCTGTGCCGGTTTTCAACAATTGTTTGCCAACCATGATTTCGGATTTGACATTCCAGTGTTTCAGCAGCGGTTGTGTAATGCCAACGACATTCGCCGCAGGCATGACCATGGCCAAGGCCTCGACGTTGGCAATGTTGAAGGCTTCGATCATTTTGGAAATCATGGGTGTTGCCGTGGCTCGCCGCTTGGGGGTCAAAAAATCATTCTATGTGGAAAATGATGAAGCAAACCTTGCTGTGACCCCATGAATTGGCGCAATTGCATGGTATTGGGCTTTAATTGTTGGAACCAGGAGTTGGGCATGGATGAAAAATGGCAAAAGAGCTTTCCCGTGTCATGGGATCAATTCCACCGTGATGCGCGGGCACTCGCCTGGCGGTTGTCGTCGGCGGGGCCATTTCGGGCGGTTGTCGGCATCACACGCGGCGGACTGGTGCCAGCGGCCATTGTGGCACGCGAACTTGGCATTCGCGTCATCGAAACGGTTTCCGTGGCGTCTTATGATTATGAAAAACAAGGTGAAGTCCAGGTACTGAAAGGCGTGGCAGCCGAGTTTGCCGGGGAGAGCCAAGGTGCAGGCATTTTGGTTGTTGATGATCTGGTTGATACGGGAGCGACGGCAAGGATTGTCAGGGAGATGATGCCAAAGGCGCATTTTGCCACGGTTTACGCCAAGCCGTTGGGGCGTCCGTTGGTTGACAGTTTTGTCACCGAAGTCAGCCAGGATACCTGGATCTATTTGCCGTGGGACATGGACCTGCAATTTGCTGCCCCCATCAGGGACCGGGCGACACCCTGAGATGCGATAGCCCTTCCACAATGGGGAGGGGATTTCTCTGCAAGCCGGGGCAATCAAAATAAGTCAAATCGCGGTGCTGTAGGAATCAGCCCGGTTCGAAATCTGCAATCCGGCCGGGCAGGGCTTTCATGAATTTTTCGAGGGGTTGATGGTGTATCGCAAGTTCATCCAGCAATTGCCGAGCCACCTGCTGGTTTTTCCTGGCCTTCGGACCCTTGAGCAAGTTGACCAATTGGTCATGCTCTCGCGCAAGTTTGAGAAAACTTTCTGATGTGGCTTCGGTTTCATCGCCGACCACGATGAAAAGCGGTTCACGTGCTGTCTTGCCCTTCAACTTGACAAAGCCGGCGGGCAGGATGGCCAGTCCCATGGTTTCTGCAGCAAGCTTTCCGGCAACGACGATATCATGTTCCACCTGTTTGCCTGCCCCCTCAGCCCGGGCCGCGATGTTCACGGTTTCGCCCAATACAGTATAGTCAAAGCGGTCCTTTGAACCGACGTTGCCAACGCAGGCCGGACCGCTGGCCATGCCGGCACGCATGGAAATCGGCCAGGCGCCCCGTTCCATCAAAAGGGTTTTTGTCGGCAAATGCTCGTTGTAAATCTTTACGGCTTCACGGATACGCAAGGCAGCATTGGCCGCCCGCTTCTGGTGCGCATCACAAGGCAAAGGGGCGTTCCAGAAGGCCATGATGGCATCGCCGATGAATTTGTCGACAGTGCCTTTTTCGGCGAGCACGGCATTGGCGCAAACGTCCCACAGTCCGTTTACAACCTGCACCAGTTCGTCGGGTTTGAGCTTTTCGCTGAGTGGCGTGAAATTTGCGATATCAACAAACATCACCGTGACATCGCGCACCTCGCCGCCCAGCTTGAGGCCCGACGGATTTTTTTCGATTTCGGCCAACACCGACGGGGCAACGTAATGGCCAAACATGTTGCGCATTTGCCGGCCATGGCGATCCGTCACCAAGAGGCGGAATGCTGTGGAAGCCAGGTAAATCAATCCCAGTGAAAACAGTGGAAATGCTGCATCAAGCAACATGCCTTGTTTGAGAAACAGGAAAATTGTCAACAGGGCGATGCCCAATGCGATGGCTCCCGTGACCAGAATATTGGTCCAGGGTTTGGCGTAGCTTGCCAATGTCAGGGAAATCAGGCCCGCCAGGGCTGTCATGACATATTCAAATCCCACAAAGTAAACCGGACGCACAAGGAACTGGCCCGCAAGAATTTGCTCGGTTGCCTGCGCATGAACGGAGACGCCGGGAATACTGACACCCAACGGGCTGGTGCGGGCATCAACCAGTCCCACGGCGGAAGTGCCGATAAAGACGATGTGTCCCTCCAGCAAGGGGCGCAAATGCTCGCGCTCTTTTCCGGTGATGACGTCGGCCGCAGATACATACATGTCGCGGGAATCGGGGCGGAAGTGGAGATAGAGCGTGCCATCTTCTGCCAAGGGGATTTCAAGATCACCGATGCGCAGGCTTTCAATGATATTTTCAGTTTCGCTGTCGCCGTTGACGACAAAGGTGTCAACACCTTGGGCGACGCGCAGGGCCTCGGCCACCAGCGAAGGATAAAAACGGCTGCCGTCGGTCCGCAGCAGTGAAAGTTGGCGGGCAACACCTTGTTCGTTTGCAAGGTCGATATTGATGTTGCCAACGCCAGCTGCAGCTGCATCAAGTATTGGCAGGTTGATTGTTACCTTGCCAATGCGTTCGGGAGCCAAAATGCTGTTTGCACCCGTCATGGCAAAACCAGCCTTGGCGGGAATGGTGGTGGAAGTTGCCCCTTTGCCCATGGCATAGGCAAGGACAACAGGTTTGCCAATCATGGCTGTTGCAAAATCACGGTCAAAGTCGGCCAAGGTTGCCAAATCGGTTTTTCCAAACATGCCAGCGTAAGCGGGCAGGGTTGCCAAATGGCGGGGTGACATGCGATCAGCTTCAGGAAATACGATATCGAAAACAATGGCAACGGCACCGAGATCTGACAATTCCTGAACCAGTTTGGCAAGGGTTTGGCGTTGCCACGGCCACTGGCCCAGCTGGGCCAACGAAGCTTCGTCTATATCGACGATCCGCACGGGTTGCGGCACTTCATTGCTGCGCGGCCAAAGTCGTTGCAGTGAATCAAAGCCCGCTGCGCGCTGGCTGGAAATCTGGATCGGATCACTGATCCGAAGCAGAAATGTTCCAGCCAGCACAAGCAAACCAAACAACAGGGCAGGGAAGTGCTTGGCCAGATTCATTGCTTTGCCGGGGACCTTGGGTTGGGGAGAAAAACGCTTATCTTCTCCCCCCTCACAAGGTCCGGGCTATCGCAACTGGCCAAAGGGACCTCATCCGCCCCGTTGGGGCACCTTCTCCACGAAGGCGGGGAGAAGGGACAAAACCCAACATACCGGCCCTTCTCCACGCCTTCGTGGAGAAGGTGGATCGGGCGAAGCCCGAGACGGATGAGGTCTCTTTGGTGGCCATATGCTATAGCCCTCTCCACAAGGGGGAGTGGACGAGTCTGGGCATTCCTAGTAGTCAGTAACCGCCCTGATCGTGGCCGGAAGTTTTGCGAGGAATGAATTTTCCATTTCCACATTAATTTGCCTGGAGGAACTTGCGGCATTTGCTGATGGGCAGGTGAAAGGATTTCAGCAGGCGTCGCTGATCGGCAATAAAGACCAGGTTTTTACTGATCGTATCGCTCTTTGCCTTGCCCGTCAGAAGCTCGGCAGCCACGGCCCCGTCGCCTGCAACACCAAGATCGCAATTGTCGGTCATGTTGACGACTTTGCCATTGTTGCCGCGCAACTGCACAGCGCCAAGCATGACGATGACACCGGTTTTCTCTTTCACCCAGAAATCAAAACCGGTGCCGCGAATGCCGATGGTGGCGCTGGCGGTTGTGATGTCGTAGGTTTTCTTGGCACTTTTGCCCGAGATGAAACGAAACGTGCCATGCAAGGCCTTGATGGCAATCTTGTCGACGCGCTTGCCGCGCTTCAGGAATTGATTGAGTTCCAATGTCGAATCAGGGCCGACGACAAGTTTAGTGCCATCATCCAATATGATTTGGGCATTGCCTTCGGTTACTTTGACAACATCGCCTTCGAAGACATCGCTGCCTTTTTCAAGGAAGCGATTGCCACCTGCCCCTGATGCGGAAGGCGCACCCAAAATTCCTGCCACGTCACCGATCTTTGTGGCGGCGAAGGAAGCTGAGCTCCCATAACAAGTTGCGATGATTACCGCACAGAGGGCAAACTGGCGGGATGTATTTGGCTGGTAAAGCATACTGTACCTCAAACTCAATTGTATAGCAGGCCCCTGTGGACAGGTTAAACCTGTGGCGTGCCAATGGCAACAGGCAGTTCACTTTAACAAATGGCGCAAAATGGCCACAGTTCGAAACTTGAATGGCCATCTGATTGGCAATCGGGGTATATGATTTTCATGTTTCAATCTGAACTGACAATGGTTTTGGCTTTTGTGGCTTGCCTGCAAATCAAGCATTTTATTTGCGATGGCCCGTTGCAGACTTTGGCCATGGTCAAAGCCAAAGGTTTTTATGGCCGAGAGCAGGGGGTTTTCCATGCGCTGATACATGGTGCCGGGTCTACGCTGGTTGTCTTGTTGTTTGCAACGCCACTTGCCTTGGCCAGCCTATTGGTCGCGCTGGATATCCTGCTGCACTATCATATCGATTACGGCAAAGAGCGGCTGGTGCGCCAGCAGCGATGGACGGTGAACGACAATTATTTCTGGTGGGCCCTGACGGCTGACCAGGTGTTGCATCATCTGACTTATTTGTTGCTGGCCCTTTTGATGTTCAAACCCTGACAACCTGATCATCAGCAAGCAATACCCTGCGGGTGTTTGACCGCCGCATTTTCATCGCAAGGTCGCGACCGAGAATTTGATAGATGATGCCATTGATTTGATCGTCGGCGGCCACAACTTTTGCCAGCCGCATGCTGCTGAAAGCCAGGGCGCGGCTCGGTTCATCGATGACGACGGTGGCTGTTGCGGGGTTTCCCGTGAGGTAGGCGATTTCGCCGACAAAGGAACCTTTTTCGAGATAGGTGACGAGAGACTTGTCAACTTCAACATTGGCACGGCCTGAACAGAGGAAGTATAGCGCATCAACCGGAGCGTCCTGCCGCGTCAGCACATCACCGGGCTGGAAATTTTTCCATTCCGCAGCTTTCAAAAGACGGGCAATCTGGGAGTCGTCAAGTCCGGTGAGCGCTTCACGCAACAGTGGCCCTTCCTTTTCCGGCAGGCGAAGGCTCCAGCGATCACGCAGCAGCAAAAACAGCTGATAGCCGTTGATACAGATGATCAGAACGGTCCATCCGATTCCCATCATCAGATTGCCACCCGTATAGGCAAAAAAGATGATCCCCAGAACCATGGAGACCATGGCCGTAACGCGCAGCCAGAAAATATGGGTGAGGAAATAGGAAACCGCGAGAAAAAAATACGAGAGATGGCCCGGGAAATTGCTGAGCGTCATCAAGCTATCGGCGAAATTGTTCATCGTGTTGTCATGGCCTGTCCCGGCATTTTGTCCCGAAGTCCAAAGCAGTTGGATTTGCACAGGTTCCATTTTCCATTGTGCCTTGTCAAGGCCGTGGCTGTCGGACTAGATGGCGCTGCATTGGATGGCGGGCGTGGCGTAATGGTAG
>JANONM010000659.1:0-10936 GCA_031420855.1 Hyphomicrobiales bacterium | reverse complement strand
AGGTGCCCGAAGGGCGGAGGTGGGGGACACCGCTCGGCTGTCAGTAAATGTACTCCGCACACTGACTGAAACCCCAACCTCAAATGATCTCATCCTCATCCGGCACCGCCAACACTGGCCCACGTTTGCCTGTCGATATTTTGGCAATGTGAAACAATGCATCGCCCCGGTTGACGATGGGCAGGTTGGTGCGTCCGATGATGATGCCGTCATCATCGGCGAACACCGGAACGGTGACATCGCCCAGGGGATCGGTGATGATGCCAATGGGTTCCTGCCTTCCCACTTTGTCGCCAACTTGACGAACAGAGTGCAAAATTCCGCCTTCTGGTGAACGGGTCCAACTGCTGGAAGAAGACAACACTGTGGTTGCATGAGCCAGAACGGGCGGCGCCTTATCAATCATGCCAATGGCTTTCATGACGCGCAGACAACCCTTCACGCCAGCCTCAATGGCCACCTCATCAAACCGCAAAGCCTCGCCACCTTCATAAAGCATCACCTGAACACCTGCATCCTTGGCCGATTGCCGCAAGGAACCGTCGCGCAGTTTCGATGTGAGAATGACGGGAGGTGCGAAAGCCTTGGCAAGAGTCATCAGGCCATCGTCTTTCGGCGCGATGCGAATTTGTGGCAGGTTGGTGCGGTGCAAGGCGGCGGTGTGAAAATCAATGCCATATTGGCAGCGCTCAACGATCTCCCGGAAAAACAAATCGGCCAGCAAACTGGCGAGCGATCCTTGGTCGGAACCCGGAAAAGACCGGTTCAAATCTCGCCTGTCCGGCATGTAGCGGGAGTGGTTGAGAAAGCCAAAACCATTGACAATGGGAATGCCAAGCAGAGTTCCGCGCAAAGATTTCAAAGCCTCCTGGGCAAGCACCCGGCGGATAATCTCCAATCCCAGTATTTCATCGCCATGCACCACACCGGAAATGAACAAGGTGGGACCGGCTTCAGCCCCATGAATCACATGCACAGGCAAATTCATCGGCGACGCATTGGCCAGTGTCGAAACCACGAGATTGATTGTGGTGCGACTGCCAGATGCCACGCGAAAGCCACCAATTTCAAAATCCCCCATGCTGTTCCCCTCAACCCTTGCCCCGGGTTTTGGTATGCCCGGGTTTTGCATGCTTTTCCAAAAATGTGATGATGCCAAGGGCCACGTCAACTTTGCTTGCGCCCTCTATGCCTTCAAGTCCCGGTGATGAATTTACCTCCATGACAACCGGACCTTTTTTGGAACGCAACAAATCAACACCCGCCACGTTGAGCCCCATGGATGAGGTAGCCTTCAGGGCCGTGGCTCTTTCAGCTGCCGACAAGCTGACGACCGCTGCAGTTCCGCCCCGATGTAAATTGGACCGAAAGTCACCTTCTGGCCCCGACCGTTCCATGGCCGCCACAATTTTGCGCCCAACAACAAAAGCCCGGATATCGCGGCCCTCGGATTCTCCCACAAACTCCTGCACCAGAATATTGATGTTCACCCCATGAAACGCCTCAATCACTGACTTGGCAGATTTATGCGTTTCAGCCAGCACCACGCCAATGCCTTGCGTGCCTTCCAGCAACTTGATGACGACAGGTGCGCCTCCCACCATTTCCAGAATGGCATCGGTGCGGCTGGTTGAATTTGCAAAGGCCGTGACCGGCAGACCCACGCCGTCGCGTGCCAGAATTTGCAAGGAACGCAACTTGTCGCGCGACCGGCCAATCGCCACGGATTCATTCAAGGGATAAACCCCCATCATTTCAAATTGCCGCAACACGGCAAGACCATAAAAAGTGTGGGACGCCGCAATGCGCGGGATCACTGCATCAAATCCAGAAAGTTTCTCACCCATGTAGCGCAGTTCTGGTTTCCGTGAGGTGATGTTCATGTAACAACGCAGATAGTCGATGGGCGTAATTTCATGGCCCCGTGCTTCAGCTGTTTCAATCAGCCGCTTGTGGGAATAGAGTTTGGGATTGCGGGTGAGCAGGGCAATCTTCATGGCGCGGTTTTCTTCCTTGTACGGAGTAAAAATGTGCGGGCAGGGTTGACGATAAAATGGCCCTTGATGCTGTTGCGGCCCAGCAGCATCGGCACGCCCATGTCGGTGCGGTCTGTCAGGGTAATTTCGGTTTTGAAAACATGCATGCCCAATTCAAGCGTTGCGCGAATGACGGCCCGCAACTCACTGTGGCCATTGGAACTTTTAACACGCTTGTGTCCCGCCAGGGGTGCCTTGAAAGTTTTTTTCTTGCCGTCCATCTCAATCACAAAACGCACGCGCTTACCTGTCACTTCAATCTCGTCGGCGTGTAACGCCGCCGTTCGTGCCCCCGTATCCAGTTTGGCCACCAGGGGACCCAGTTTCAGGCGCGGAAATGTTACGTGTTCCTTCCACCCGGCAATCGGCAAGGGAAACAGGGTGGGTCGTTTGGTTTGAATCATGCCCTTGCATAGCCCAGCTGAAGTCATCCGACAAATCTGCCGTCAACGACGGATTTCCGCCCCAATCCCGTCTATGCTGGGACATCAATAAAGGACACGCATCCATGAACCTCAGCCGCCGCGCCCTGATTGGCATCACCGCCATTGTTGGCGCAATTTCTGCAGTTGCTGCCAATCGGCTGTTTGGCGGTCCCGGTGGCCGCAAATTGTCGGCCCAGGAAAAATCATCCTGTGGCCTGACGGTTGAAGCCGTCGAAGGTCCCTATTGGGTGTCCGGCATGCCGGAACTCGAGGATGGAAATTTGAATGCCTCCGGTCTGCAAGGACCAGTCATTGAAGTCTCTGGCCATGTCTTTGATGGCGCAACGGGCAACATCCCACTTGCCAATGCCGAAGTCGAAATCTGGCACGCCGATAGCATCGGCGCCTACCATCCCAATGGCAACGGACCTGCCAGCGACCACAAGCCCGCCGACCTTGCCTTGCGAGGCTTTGTCAGAACCGCAAGCGACGGTTCCTACCGCTTCACTTCAACCATGCCCGGCGAATACACCGGCCGCGCCCGTCATTTCCATTTCAAGATCAGGGCTGCCGGCAAAACCGAACTCACCACCCAACTCATCGTCCCCGCCAAACCCGGCGATGGCCCGACCTTCGAAACCGACGACATCGCCGAAGGCTTACCCAACTGCCAGCTTCTTAAAATCGATGAAAATTCAAGCCCTGCCCGTGCCCAGTTTGATTTCAGGCTTTGAAACTCTGCTGTCTGGTCAACTGGAATACTGTCAACACAATTAGACCAACAGTCAGATGATATGCTCTCCTATTCGAACATGCCCGCCCAGAAGTCCCCTCCCGCTTGTGGGGAGGGAGAAGAATGGGTCAACTCTTTTGGCGGTTGGTATTAGTGCTTCGCTACGCTCAAATTGCAATTCAAGTGACAGACAACTGAACCCTTTTGCAACGCACGGAAATTTGACTGGACAGCAGTGGCTGTAAAACTTCAATCAGGATTCGTCATTGCCCCCAGGTCAATTGCAAAACCCGCAACCAGTTTTTTGAAGTGATCTTTTCAATCAACTTGTCGCCAAAGTCGGCTTGCTGCATGGCCGCCACAAGGTTGACAACACCCGCCACGTTGCCGATGAATGCCGGAATGCGGGCACCATCAAAATCGCTGCCAAGCCCCACACAATCTTCGCCCGCATATTTCAGCAAATGCTCCAGATGCTGGATCAGCACCGAGGCGTCGGTCTTGGTATCCCAGCGCCCGTCAGGCCGCAGAAACCCGGTGGCATAGTTAAGCCCAACCATGCCGCGCGACTCGCCGATGGCCAGCAATTGTTCATTGGTCAAATTTCGAGATGAGGCAGAAACAGCGTGGGCATTCGAATGGGTGGCCACCAGCGGCTTGTCGGATACATGCGAGACATCCCAAAAGCCACGTTCATTCAAATGCGAAAGGTCGATCAAGATTCCCATCCGGCGACATTCTTTGACCAGCGCCGAACCAGTTTCAGTCAATCCGCCACCCGTATCTGGTGAAGACGGAAAACGAAACGGCACGCCCTCGCCAAAAGCATTCGGTCTGGACCACACAGGCCCCAGTGAACGCAACCCACGATCATAAAGCAACTGCAAATTTGAAAGGTCGGGCGCAATGGCTTCCGCCCCTTCAATATGGGTGACGAAAGCCAGTTTGCTATCGGCAATCGCCTTGCGTATGTCGGCAACCGAATTGCAGAGCCGCACGACATCGCCCGCCAAAGCGACAATCTGGTCGCGCAGATCAAACATCTCCAGCGCCGACTTGAGCGCCACCTGTTGCGCCACTGCCGGGTCAATGGGCGGATTCAAATCATCGTCATCGTGGCGATAGTCGGCTTGCGATGGCGAGAAGATGGCAAACAAGCCACCTGCCATGTTGCCCGCCTGAATGCGCGGCAGGTCCATGTGGCCAAGCCCGTCACCCCCAACAAAATCAGCAGCGGCCGCGGCTGATTTTTTCAGCCACAGCCGCAACAAAACATCATTGTGCCCGTCGATGATGGGGAAGGAAGTCATGTGCCTGACAAAAGCCCTCCAAGGCATTGCCAATGCAATGCCTCAAAGTGCGCCTTTAAAAGTGATTTCAAGCCTTGGCGTGCATCGCCTCGACGTATTCCCAGTTCACCAGATTGTCCACGAAGGCTTCGAGATATTTCTGGCGGGCATTGCGATAATCGATGTAATAACTGTGTTCCCAAACATCGCAACCGAGAATCGGTGATGCGCCATGCATCAGCGGGTTTTCGCCATTGGGTGTTTTCGAGATGGCAAGTTTGCCGTCTTTCACCGAAATCCAGCACCAGCCCGAACCAAACTGTGTCATGCCCGCTTGCACAAAATCCGTACGCATCTTGTCATAGCCGCCAAGGTCTGACTCGATGGCCTTTTCAAGCTTGCCCGGAATTTTCTTGCCGCCACCTTTGGGCTTCATCCACTGCCAGAAGTGAGTGTGGTTGTAATGCTGGCCCACATTGTTGATCAGGCCAGCCGCCTTGTCGGCAAAGGCCACCTTGCAGATATTTTCGATTGAAGCCGTGGCGAGGGGGGAATCCTTCAGCAGGTTGTTGCCATTGGTCACATAGGCCATGTGGTGTTTGTCATGATGAAACTCCAGCGTCTCCTTGGACATATAGGGGCCAAGGGCATCATGGGCGTAAGGCAGGGCAGGTAGTTCAAGGGCCATCGGGCATCTCCATTGGTTCAGGGTCTTGCAACTGTTTAGGGCCTACTGCGGATAGGTGCAACAATGCTCTGCATGGCACGCAGGGGTATATTGTAATTGGCTCAAACTAGCCCTTCGGGGCCGCGAAAGCGCGGCACCTCAGGGTGAGGGGAACACTCATATTCCCTCACCGTGAGGTGCTCGCCCTTGCGAGCCTCGAAGGGCCTGTTTCCACAAGTTCCAAATTATACAATTATTCACAATCGAAAAGCAGAAGTTGCTTTCGGCATCAGTTGATCGGCACCAGAACCTCGGTGCCATTGCCGTTTTTGCCAGCAACTGTCCACAAACCGCTCAAAGAACCGTCTTCCTGCACCTTGTAGATGACGAGGCCAATTTCCTCACCCATTCGGTATCCCGCTGCAAAGCTGTCATCATTGCGCATGCAAATGCCATGGGACTCCGTCGATCCCGTCGTCCACTTGATTTCGCAAGTGGTCTCGGAAGTCAGCGTAATCTCAGCTTCACCGCCATAAGTCGATCCATTGGGATTAGTGCCCTGCACAGTATAACGCCCGCCAAATCCTTCCGCCGCAGCAGGTGAAATCATCGCGGAAAAAAATGCCAGGGCGATAAGTTTGTTTTTCATCTTTATGTCCTTAAAATGCCCCCGTTCCCGATACCTAGGTTGAAACTTCACGGCTGTAAATGCCTCATCTTGATAATGCACAGGAGATGAGTTGATCATGCGCCGACAAGTTGTTAATCCCTGCACAGGGGGCAATGCAGAGGAATTGGGCAATGGCATACGTTACAACCACATCAACATCATGGTTCGGCCGTATTGGCAGTTCGGCCATGGGTTCGGTCATTGGATTGGTGCTGGTTTTGGCCACTATCATCGGATTGTTTTGGAATGAGGGTCGCGCCGTCAAAACCGCGCGGGCTCTGGCTGAAGGTGCGGGTTCGATTGTAACCGTGGACAGCAAAGCCATTGACCCTGCGAATGAGGGCAAGCTCATCCATTCATATGGTCTCGTGGTGGCCAGGGGCAGTCTTGAAGACCAACTCGTAGGCGTCAAGGCAGAGGGTGCGGTTGCCTTGAACCGCCGGGTTGAGATGTTCCAATGGAAAGAAACTGAAAAAACCTCAACGGAAAAATCCATCAGTGGCACCGAAACCACCACCCATACATACACCTACAACAAGGCATGGTCGGAAACGCCGGTCAATTCTGGCAGTTTCAAGGAGTCGGGACACGACAATCCGGATTTCCCGATCCAGAATGAAACCTTCACAATACCAACAATTGATTTGGGCGCATTCGAAGTCGCAGGCGAAAACGTCAGCTACTACGGCAGCAAAAAGCCGGTTGCGCCTGATGCGGACAATGAGCAAAAGCTCAGGCAGACTCTCGGAACCGTGACACCCGTATCGCGCGTCGGCGATGTCCTGCTGGTCGGAAGAAACGCCCAATCACCATCCGTTGGAGATTTGCGTGTGAGCTTCTCCCGCACCGATTTGAAAGATGTTTCCGTTGCAGGACTTCAGCGCGGCAAGCTGATCACCGACTGGACCGCCTCAAATGGCAACACGGTGTTCTTGGCCAAGGCCGGCAATGCTTCTTCTCAGGAACTCTTTGCTGACGCCGTGTCCCTCAACAACATCATGACTTGGGTCATTCGCGCCGTTGCCTTGCTTGTCATGTTTGTCGGCTTCTGTCTCATGCTTTCGATCTTCAGTGCGGTTGCCGATATCATTCCCTTCGTTGGCTCCATCGTCAGTGCCGGAACAGCACTGCTGGCGCTTGCCATGACATTCCTTGTGGGCTTGTTGACGATTGCCGCAGGCTGGATGGTCTATCGGCCCTTGTTGGCATTTGCACTTGTGGCCATTGCAGCACTGGTGCTGTTTGCAACAGCCCGTCTGGGAAAGGCCAGGGCTGCTGCCCAGTCGGTGCCGCAGCCCGCGACCAACTGAGCCAATTGCCACAAGGCATGATCACATGCGGAGCAGGGGTGTTCCACTGATGGCCATGGCAAACGTGCCAAGCGTCAGAATGGCCATCAGCGCTGCCGTGCCATAGACCATGCGACGATTGCCACTCAACGCGGCAAGCGGAATGATTTGTGCGGCGTGCATGCCAACAAAATGGGCAACCCGCAAATCACCGCCCGTTGTCGACCATGAGAAAAAGCCGAGGCCTCCCGCATCGGTCGTTGCACCGCCCACCCAATGGCTGGTTTGCGCACTCATGTAGGCACCTGCAAACATTCCGAGAATCGTCCCGGCGATCAGTCCCAGAGCTGCGGCCTCTGTCCAAAGGCCGTTGCGGCGATGACGCCACAGGCGCAAGCCCACATAGCCAGCCGTCAAGGCCATGTACACCGCACACACACCCATCACACCGTAAAGTACCTGCGCCGACAAATTCGCAGAGTTGAAGTGTGATGCTTCGCCCCGGGCGGCACGAAACACGATATAGATCATCTCAAGCCAGCCACAGGCCACCATGAAAATCATGACGGCATTCATTGATGTCGCTTTGCGTTCGGCAATGGGCAACAATGTCAAAGCCCAGGAAACCGTCGCGAATTGAACGGCCAGCGAAAGGAAAAATTTGGCAGGTTTGTTCCAGACACTCACACCATTGAGCAGGCGGTCATCGAGCCAGCCAAAGCCCACGCACAAGATGCTGAAGGCAAGGAACGCCAGGATGGTCAGCCACACGGGTTTTGATGCGCCCCGGATGTCTTCCACCAGTTGGCGGCCAACCGACAATGGGTAAGGTTTTTCAAGTGTCATGGTCATTGGACAATCCTTTGGTTTGAAGAGGGAGAAGAGCGGCTGAGCGCGTAAACCAGTTCGCAAGCCAGAAATCCGATTGGGCCAAACATGAACGTCAGCGGCAGCAACCCGAGCAGCCACCACCGGCTCAGACCTGCATCAATCACGCGGCGGGCCACATAGGCACCCATCACCAAATCGAAGGCGAGGTAATGCACCCAGCCCGCCAGTGCCGCCCATTCAAACGTGAAAAGCTGCTGCACATGGGCAAGCGAATCAAAGCCGCCATCGACCTTGAAAAAGAAAACCGCGATCAAAAATGCATAGAGCAGGGACAAGGTCAGGGGCCCAAGCCAACCCGCCCAGAAATTCCGCCAGGATGGCTGATCGAAAATGACACCCGCCGCCAAAATCAGCCAACCCAGCAGGGCCGCGAAATTGGAGATTTGAAAGACAAGTGATGCAGTCATCAAACACCTCGGGAGAAAAGAAGTTTACAGCGTCAACATAAAGATTTTGTATTGACACTGTCAAGATAAATTTACATTGTAAAGATCAGCAACTTGAACTATACCCCCGCCATGCCTTCACTTGATAAAAAGCCCTATCATCACGGGGAGTTGCGCGAAGCGCTGTTGGTGGCGGGTGAAGCCGCGCTTGGCGATCTATCGCCTGAAAATGTCTCCCTGCGCGAAATTGCCCGCCGCGCTGGCGTTTCCCATGCCGCTCCCAAGCACCATTTTCAAACCCTTGGCGAGCTTTTGGGTGAAATCGCCGCCAGGGGTTTTGATCGATTTGTTGAAACCCTACAAACAGCCGCTAATGGCGGCGCCAATCAGTCAGCCGCCGCCCGCTTGCAAACCATGAGCCGGGCCTATTTGCGCTTTGCCGAACTAAATCCGGCTGTTTATGGCCTGATGTTCGGCAAGCGTGAGCGCTGCGTTACCACACCGAATTTGGCCAAGGCTTCCCTCGCGGCCTGGAGCCAGTTGGAAACCGCAGTAGCCGCCATAGTGGGTCCGCAAAAAGCCATCAATGGCGCTTTGCTCGTCTGGTCGTCGGTCCATGGCATGGCCCAGCTCCGCATCGATCGAAAGCTGCCACCGCATATCGATCCGCAATCATCTCTTGAAGCCGTCATGCGGATGATTGTTGCAGGCTTGCAAGCCGAAACATGATGGCCGTTGACGCCACAACCCTGGCGCTATTGGCCGCAGTTGCCTTGGTGGCAGGATTTATTGATGCAATTGGTGGCGGCGGTGGCCTTCTGGCATTGCCATCACTTTTGCTGGCGGGTCTTGATCCTGTTTCGGCGTTGGCCACCAACAAATTGCAAGGCACATTCGGCACGGCATCGGCCACCCATCGGTTTTGGAAACAGGGGCTGTTGAAACCCCGCGAACATTTTCCTGAAATCATGGCTGTGTTTGTCGGAGCCACACTGGGTGTTCTCGCCGTGGCCTATGCGCCGACGCACTTGCTGCAGGCAGCCATGCCACCACTATTGATTATCATCGCCATCTATTTTGCACTGTCGCCAAAACTGTCCGTAGACGGATCAAATCCCAAACTCCCCTACGGCGCTTTTGCCTTTGCCGTGGCACCCGCCATTGGTTTCTACGATGGCATTTTTGGTCCCGGCACCGGCTCATTCTTCATGGTGGCCCTGGTCTCGTTGTTTGGCATTGGCATCATCGAAGCAACAGCCCGCACCAAGCTGCTGAACTTCACATCCAACATTGCAGCACTACTCATCTTCATTCTGGGCGGCAAGATTGTCTGGACCATCGGCCTCACCATGGGTGTCGCGCAATTGATCGGCGCACAACTTGGAGCGCGACTGGCCATTTCAAATGGCGCGAAAATCATCCGGCCCCTGCTGGTGCTGGTGTGCATCGCGATGGCGATCAAGTTGCTACTCGATCCCGCCAATCCGTTCAGGGCATTTTTTCCATGAATACGCTGAGGCGGTCTGGCTGATCGGCGCGGATCGGCGGCGCGTATTTGTTGCATTATTGAAAGGCTTGCAGTCCGGTTTGCGCACGGCCCAAAATCAGCGCGTGCACATCGTGGGTGCCCTCATAGGTGTTCACCGTTTCCAGATTCACCATGTGGCGGATCACGTGATACTCGTCGGAAATGCCGTTGCCGCCGTGCATGTCCCGCGCCATGCGAGCAATATCCAGTGCCTTGCCGCAGTTGTTGCGTTTCATCAGCGAAATGGCGGGCGGTGCAATGGTGCCGCGTTCAAGCCCGCGCCCCAATGCAAGACATCCCATCAGTCCCAGCGAAATTTCAGTCTGCATGTCAGCCAGTTTTTTCTGGATCAATTGCGTGGCCGCCAATGGCTTTCCAAACTGCTTGCGTTCCAGAACATAGTTGCGCGCCCGGTGCCAGCAATCCTCCGCAGCCCCCATGGTTCCCCAGGCAATGCCAAAACGGGCCTTGTTCAAACAGGCAAAGGGACCAGCAAGGCCCTTGGCCAAGGGCAACAAGGCATCTTCACCGACTGCCACATTATCCAGAACGATTTCGCCTGTGATCGAAGCCCGCAAGCTGACTTTGCCCGTGATTTCCGGCGTCGAAAAACCTTTCGTCCCGCGATCTACAATGAAGCCCCGGATATCCTCATCAAGCTTCGCCCAAACAATCGCAACATCGGCTATGGGCGAATTGGTGATCCACATTTTGGAACCATTCAGCACATAGCCATTCGCCATTTTGGTAACCCGCGTTTTCATGCCGCCGGGATCAGACCCCGCATCAGGTTCGGTCAAGCCAAAGCAACCAACAATTTCGCCTGTTGCAAGCCTTGGCAAATATTTTTGTTTCTGTGCTTCAGTGCCAAAATTCTCAATGGGAAACATCACGAGAGAACTCTGCACGCTCATCGCCGAGCGGTAACCTGAATCTACCCGCTCGATTTCACGCGCGATCAAGCCATAGGCCACATAGCCCAAACCAGCACCGCCATTCATTTCCGACGTCATGGCACCGAG
>JANONM010000658.1:0-4551 GCA_031420855.1 Hyphomicrobiales bacterium | reverse complement strand
AGTTTTGACCAGGCTTTGGCCTTCAGCAAAAACCATCTGGATGGGGGCAGGGCCGACACCGGCCTTGTTGCACCGCGTGTTGTGGCTGGCGGCGGGTTTGGTGAAAATCGGGGTGTTGAAATCGTTGTTGCCACTTGCGCCGCTCATGTCCCTGGTGGTGAACAATTTGCGCTGGGGCGAACATCGCGGCGGGCTGGTTTTTGAAATGACGGGCCTGAAAGACGGCAAGCCCCGGTGCTTGAACTGGCACTTGTTGGCCGAGGGCGATGCTGGGCCGTTGATCCCTTCCATGGCGGCAGCTTCGGTGATCGTGAAATTCATTGAAGGCCATGTGCCAGCGATGGGTGCGCGGTCAGGTCATGAAGATTTGCAACTCTCGGATTACCAGGTTTGGTTTGATCGTTATGGCATTGCCACCGGGCGACGGGAGGCGAATGTGGGCGGCAGCATTTATCAGCAGGCGCTGGGTGCAGCCTATGAAAAGCTGGACAGGCCCCTGCAGGAATTTCATCGGAAATCCGGGAGTTTTGCCATGGAGGGCAAGGCCGATATTTCCAACGGCTATGGCCTGATGGCAAAAATCGTGCGCAGTGTTTTCGGTTTTCCAAGCGCCAGAACTGAATGCCCGCTGACCGTAACGATCGGGATCACCGACAAGGGCGAGCGCTGGGAGCGGCGCTTCAATGGCAAGCGCATGTACTCATTTCAGCAACCGGGAAGGGGCCGCGACGCCGGCCTGATTGTGGAACGTTTTGGCGCGATTTCGGTGGGGTTGGCTGTGGTGGAAAACAGGGGCCGCCTTGAACTCGTTCCCCGGAACTGGCGGTTTCTAGGGGTTCCCATGCCAAATTTCTTGCTGCCCAGCGGCCGGATTTTTGAACATGGAGCCAATGACCGGCTGAACTTCAACGTGGAAATCAGGTTGCCGATAGTGGGACCTGTGGTGAGCTATAAAGGTTGGCTTACACCAACGACCACCTGAATTGACCGCATGAAAGGCTGTTTGCATATGTCGCATGTGGCCCCCACCTCCGGCCCCCGATCAAGCCGAGGGCCACCTCCTCCCCGCCGAAGTGGCAGGTTGGAGGGCAGTGTCTGACTTCACCCTCCACCCCGATTCTTCATCGGGGAGGAGGTGGCGCGAAGCGCCGGAGGTGGGGAACGAAGGGGAATTTTTGAACCTGTTGGTCGAATGGAGAGTTTGTATGGCATGGTTAACAGCACCTTCACTCTCTTCATGATAGAAAGCCGTCGACTTGAAGGTTTGAGGTTTTTGTTTGCGTATCATGTGGGTTAACAAAATCAGGAAAGAAACTGGACCAAGTCAGATCCTTCGGCAAAAATTTTGCCTGTTTGTCGCGTTACTCCTGATCACTACAAGTCTTGACCTGCAACAACATTCTGCGTTGGCGGCTGTTCAAACCTTCACGACAACTGCTTCTTCCGGAAGTTATACGATACCTCCAGGTGTGACACGCATACAAATCATCACGCGTGGAGCCGATGGCGGCCTTGCGACTGCAAGTGCAACTTCCACGCCTGGTGCCGGAGCCACGATAACTGCTGTGTTCAATGTAATACCTGGAGATGTGGTGCGTTTTGTTGTTGGCGCCAAAGGCGG
Organism: Hyphomicrobiales bacterium; assembly: GCA_031420855.1. Lineage (GTDB taxonomy): Bacteria > Pseudomonadota > Alphaproteobacteria > Rhizobiales > Aestuariivirgaceae > Aestuariivirga. The sequence goes on along the minus strand of JANONM010000658.1, from coordinate 2,930 downwards.
CAATGGCGATCTTGAAGCGGGCGGTGGTGGCGGAACCGGCCTGTTTATCAATTCCACGTTGGTCATGGTTTCCGGTGGGGGTGGGGGCGAAGACAATACGGGTAACGGGCAGGGTGGGCGGGCCACAATTGCAGGCTCGGCCGGTCTTACTGCTGCCAATGGCGGTGTGGGAGGCACGGCGGGCAATGGCGGTGGTGGTGGCAACAATGGCGGCCTGCTTGCACCCATTGGAGATGGCGGCGGCGGCGGCGGCGGGATCAATGGTGCGGGAGGCAATGTTGCGTCCTACGGCACACCTTTGAGCAGCTTGACCACAGGTGGTGGCATGGCTGACTTGAATTTGGTTGATGGCCTGAGTGTCAGTGCCGGGGGTACCAGCAACCAGACAGTCGACCCTGCAGGCGCTGATGGTTTGGGGGTGGCTGGTGGTTCAGGCTTTGGCGGTGGCGGTGCGGGATCGCATCGTGAGTCAGGCGGCGGCGGTGGCTATTCCGGCGGCGGAGGCGGCGGTTCGGGTGGTGCACCGGGTGGCGGCGGATCCTATTTGAACACGGCTTACAGCGGCTACGTTTCAGGAACCATTACAGCTGGTGGCGATGGGGCCGGAACGGGAGCCGATGGTTCTGTCATGATCTCCTACACAACGCTGCAAATCCGCAAAATCTCAACCGGAAACATCGGCAGCTTTTCATTCAGCAGTCCAAATCTTTCAACCACGCCTGTCGTTGTGGCCACCACTGCACCCAGTACCGCCGCCAGCAGTGCCGCCATGCCCTTGGTGGCTTTTGCGACGAGTACAGTGATTACCGAAGCTGCCGTAACAGGATTTACGCTGACGACGATTGCCTGCACAGGTTTTGCATCGGGCACCGCCACCAATAACATTGCGGCGCGCACGGTCACATTGAATGCGGTGGCCACAGCCATTGGCAATGATGTTGTCTGCACCTTTACCAACAACTGGCCAGGTCCGGCGCTGTTGATCAATAAAACAGCAAATACCGCTGGACCGGTGATTGCCGGTCAGGTGATCAGCTATACTTACGTTGTCAGCAATCCCAGCACCCTGGCCGTCAACAATGTTTCAATAGCGGATGTGCACAATGGCCTTGGCATTGCACCAGTTCCCGGCGCTGAGTTTCTGTTGAGCGATGTGGCCCCAACCGGAAATTCAACTGATGCAGTTGCAGGCAACAGTGTGTGGAGCGTGTTGGCGGCAGGCGACAGCATCCGCTTTACGGCCAACTATACAGTGACCCAGGGCGACATTGATTTCCGGCAGTGATCAAGCGGCCAGCAAGCTTTCGAACAGCGGCTTGCAATCGGTTTTGCCGTGCAAAGCTTCCACCATGTTTTCCGGGTGGGGCATCATGCCGATGACATTGCCCGCTTCGTTCACGATGCCTGCAATATCATTCATCGCGCCATTGGGATTACTGTTGTCGGCATAGCGGAACACCACCCGGCCTTCGCCTTCGAGGCGTTTCAGGGTTTCGGCATCACAAATATAATTGCCTTCGCCATGGGCCACCGGGCAGGAGACAATATCACCCTTGGTCATCTTGTTGGTGAAAAAGGTGGCGCTGTTTTCGACGCGGAGTTTCACTTCCTTGCAAACAAAACGCAGCTGGGAATTGCGCACCAGCGCACCGGGCAAAAGACCTGCCTCGGTGATGATCTGGAAGCCATTGCAAACGCCCAGAACCTTAAGCCCTTTCAGTGCCTTGGCCTTGATATCTGCCATGATGGGTGAACGGGCGGCAATGGCCCCGCAGCGCAGATAATCGCCATAGGAAAAACCGCCGGGAACAATAACAAGATCGACGGGCGGCAGCGTTTTGTCGGTGTGCCAAACATCCAGGGGCTTCTGCCCCGTCACTGCTTCAAGGGCGAGCGACATGTCCGATTGGCGGTTGATGCCGGGGAAGGTGATGATGGCGGATTTCATATTTAATTTCCTCACCCTGAGGTGCCTTGCCCTTGCAAGGCCTCGAAGGGCGACCAGTTTGCGCATGCTTCGAGGCATTGCAAGGGCAATGCACCTCAGCATGATGGGTTAAGTGAACTCAATCACATAGTTCTCAATCACCGTGTTGGCGATCAATTTTTCGCACATGGCTTTGACTTGGGCTTCGGCGGTTACCTTGTCGGTTTCAGCGAGTTCAATTTCGAAATATTTGCCCTGGCGAACGCCGTTCACCCCATCAAAACCCATGGAGCCCAAGGCACCCTCGATGGCTTTGCCTTGGGGATCCAACACGCCGTCTTTCAGCGTGACTTTGACTTTGGCCTTCATCACATTCAATCCGATTTCACCAGCTTCGGCTTGGACCGTTCCGGTGTTTCGTTGGCTTGAATAATTCCCAAGCGCTTGGCCACTTCATGATAGGCTTCGACCAATCCGCCCATGTCGCGGCGGAAGCGGTCCTTGTCCATCTTGTCGTTGGTTTTTATATCCCAGAGGCGACAATTGTCGGGACTGATTTCGTCGGCCAGGACGATGCGCATCATGTCATTTTCATAAAAGCGGCCGAATTCCAGCTTGAAATCGACGAGCTTGATACCGATGCCGAGGAAGAGGCCCGAGAGGAAATCATTGATGCGGATCGACATGTGCACGATGTCATCCATCTCTTGGGGATTGGCCCAGCCAAAGGCCGTCACATGCTCCTCGGTGACCATGGGGTCATTCAGCTTGTCGTTCTTGTAGAACAGCTCAATGATGGAGCGGGGCAGGGGTGTGCCTTCTTCAAGGCCCAAGCGTTTGGCCAGCGATCCAGCGGCCACATTGCGCACCACCACTTCCAGCGGAATGATTTCAACTTCGCGGCAAAGCTGTTCGCGCATGTTGAGGGAACGCAGGAAATGCGTCGGCAGGCCCATGTCGTTGATGCGCGAGAAAATATATTCTGAGATGCGCTGGTTGAGAA
>JANONM010000657.1:0-16622 GCA_031420855.1 Hyphomicrobiales bacterium | reverse complement strand
AGCAGGCGCATGGCACTGTCAAAAAAACTTTCGCCTTTCGAAAGGTTCTCCTGATGGCGCAGATAAAGTTTCTTGAGCTTGCGCTGGCTGCCGATTTTCTCAATGGCCTGAATGACGGTGCGTTGCAGCCAGTGTTGATCGGCCGTCGAATAGGAAAAGCGCACAGGCTGCGAAACGACAATGGCATTTGGCTGGAGATTTGGCAAAAATTCAATCCGGGGAAACAAGGTCAGCGTGGCTTTAGCAGTAAATTGTGACGTTCAGAAGTCGTATTCCGGGTGCAACTTTAAGACCCCATTAGAACGGAATTCCGCCATTTCCAAAGCAGTGGGTTTGGAATATCGGTGGAACATCGGGAATATCGGTGATGTGCATTAGTAATAACGATAACGGTGACAGATAACGGTGACAGTGCATTTAACTCGATAACGGTGACAGTGCATTTAACTCGGAAAGGCTTGGGCTGTGTGCCCCACCTCCGCGCCCCGATCAAGTCGAGGGGCACCGCCTGCCCGATGAAGAATCGGGGTGGAGGGCCAAGGCAAGCAGCGACCTCAAACCTCACTGCCTTCCCACCTGTTTCTTCATCGCGGAGGTGGTGATGCGACGCGCCGGAGGTGGGGGCAGTGGCGGGAATTTCAGCTGGTGTTTCCAATTGACCAGGAACCGCGCTAAATGAAATTGAGTTCAATGTGGCCTGGCCAAAATGGAGATTATCAAGTTGAAACTTTATAGCCGGAGCAATACCGGGTCGGCGGCGGTGGAAGCCTTGTTGGCTTTGGTTGGGGCGGATTATCAATTGGTTGAGGTGCCCAGGGAAGCTGATGGTTCAGCGCCGCCCTGGTATCTGAAGATCAATCGGCGTGGCGAGATTCCGGCTTTGGAATTGGAAGACCACAGCATCATGACCGAGAGTGCGGCCATGATGATTTATCTTGCCGATGGTTATCCGGCGGCTGGCTTGGCACCGGCTCATGGAACAGCAGCGCGGGCGCAGTATTTGCGCTGGATGGTGTATCTGGCGGCGGCTCCCTATGCCACGGATTTGCGCATGTATTATCCCCAGCGCTATTCAACCAATGCTGATCATGCCGAGGCGATCAAGCAAAAGGCCATCATTGATCTCAACCGGGATTTTGATGTTTTGGCGGCGCAAATGGGCGCAGGGCCATTTATTTTGGGGCCTGAAATCAGCGCGGTTGATCTTTATGCGGCGATGTTGTTGTCCTGGTCGGAGGACATGCCGGGGCTGTTCAAACGGCAGCCGAAACTGGCGCGGTTGTTTGAGGCGGTGGCGGCTGAGCCAAAGGTTCGAGAAGTCTGGGTCAGAAACGGCACGATTTAACGGAGATGAACGGAATTTGAATTTGTAGTTGGGCTGTCATTCAGGTGGCTGCGCCTAGTCATGGGGGCATCAAAATCAACCCACCCTGGAGGATATACCGATGACCAACATGCTTCTTCTGATCAGCAACACCCGCAACAATTCAAACGTGTTTGAGCGCATGGTGTCGTCGATGCGCGAAAAGGCACAACGGACAGCCATGAAAAAGCAGCTGCTGAAGATGGATGATTACCTGTTGAAGGACATGGGCATTGGCCGCCATGAAGTTTAAGGTGACAAGTTTTAAATCAAATTTGGTTGGCTAACAAAGGGACCTCATCCGGCGCGTTGCGCCACCTTCTCCATGAAGGCATGGAGAAGGGACAGGCCTCACATCTTGTTCCTTCTCCATGCCTTCATGGAGAAGGTGCCCCAACGGGGCGGATGAGGTCCCTTTGGCGTTTGGGAAAATCACGCCGCCTTTTCTTCAACTTCCATTGATCCCAATCCCAGCACCCGGCAAATCGCGTAGACCAGATCGGCGCGATTGAGTGTGTAGAAATGAAAATCTGTCACACCTTCCCGGGCCAGGGCATGGACCTGTTCGGCAGCCACCATGGCGGCCACCAGGTTTCGGGTTTCGGGTTCGGCATCGAGTCCTGAAAAACGTCGCGCCAGTTCTGGCGGCATGTGGGCTCCGCACTTTGCTGCAAATTCACAGACCTTGGTAAAATTGGTGATGGGCAAAATGCCAGGCACCAAATTGATGTTGATGCTGCGGGCGGCGATGCGATCCCGCAGGCGCAGAAAAAATGCATTGTGGAAAAAGAATTGCGAGAGGGCGCGGGTCGCACCGTGTTCGGCCTTGTCGGCCATGAAGGCCAGGTCTTCCTCAATCGAAACCGATTCAGGATGGCGTTCGGGATAGGCGGAAACCGACACATCAAATTCACCAATCTCGCGAATGCCACGCACCAGATCAGCAGCATTCTGATAGCCTTCAGGATGCGGCGAAAACCGCGTGCCAACGCCAGCTGGTGGATCGCCACGAAGTGCGACGATATGTTTGACACCGGCTTCGGCATAGGCGCGGACGACATTGTCGACTTCAGCTTTGGCGAGGCCAACACAGGTCAGATGTCCAGCGGCGGCCAATTTGGTTTCGCTGGTGATCTTGCGCAAGGTGGCGAGCGTGCGGTCTTGCGTGGTGCCACCTGCACCATAAGTGACGGAAACAAAATCCGGATTGATGAGTTCAAGCTTTTTGACAGCGGTCCAGAACGTGGCCTCACCATCTCCGGGTTTGGGCGGGAAAAACTCGAAGGATACCTTGATGGAATTCTGGTTCATGCTGCTGTCACCGCGTTGCGGGTTGAAGTTGAAAATGCGGGCTTGGGTGCAGCCGTCCAAATGGAAACGGTGAGGCCCTTCTGATCCTTGATCCACGGTGGATCAAGAACTTGATGGTGGGTCATGGCAAGGTTGGCGCGACTGAACCACGCAGTCATTTGTTCGGTCGATATGCCCAAACGGCGGTGGGCATGGTGGTCGCGCAGGTCTTCAAGGTCGTGGGGGGCGAAATCGACGATCAGCAAGATGCCATCGGCTTTGAGAATGCGGCGGGCTTCGAGCAGGGCTTTTTGCGGTTCGTCGAGAAAGTGCAAGACCTGGTGGATGGTTACCATGTCAGCCGTGTTGTCGGCCAAGGGCAGGGCATAGATATCAGCTTGGCGAAGCAGGGCGTGGCGCAATCCCAATTTTTCCAGATGGCTGCGGGCAAAGGCCAGCATGTCGCGGCTCGAATCAATGCCATGTAAATTGCGGGCGCGGGTTGCAAAGAGTTCCAGCACGCGGCCGGTTCCCGTGCCAAGGTCGACCAGGGTTTCCAAGGTGTTGTGACCCGCAAGATCAAGCATGGCCTGTTCAACACTTCGCTCATCCACATGCAACGAGCGGAGATCTGACCAGTGTGCCGCATTGGCGCTGAAATAGGCGGTGGCCCGTTCCTCGCGCTGGCGGCGCACTTCTTCCAGTCTGGCCAAATCGCCAGAGAGATTGGCGTCCTTGACCGGCAACATATCCACCAAAGCCCGCGCCAACGCACCGCCCAAGCCTTCATTGCGCAAGCGAAACAGCACCCAGTTGCCTTCCTTGTGGCGCGTCAACAGGCCCGCTTCCGTCATCAATTTCAAATGGCGGCTGACACGGGGTTGGCTTTGGCCCAGCACATAGGTCAATTCCGAAACATTGAGTTCGCCGTGGGACAGCACAAAAAGAATGCGCACGCGGGTGGTTTCCGCAGTAGCTTTCAAGCCGACGAGCAATTCTTCCACAGCATGTTCTCCTTGAGCTATATAAACATGTCTTTATATGGATTGCAAATATTTCGTAATGCGTCAAATAAATGTCGCAATATGACTATACCAGCCATTGGCCTTGATTTTGCCGCGACTCATGAACTAATCTCAACTTGTTCATTTCTGCGGGGCGCAGCACTTTGGACGCTTTTTTGACGGAATTTTTTGAATGATTGACGACCCAACGCGCCGCTTTTTCCTGAAACTGTTCGGGGGGGCGCCACTTGCCCTGGTTATCGGTTCTGGCGCGGCCTCAGCCAATGCCGCAGCCGAAGCCTATGTGGAGCGCATCGGCAAGGATGTGTTGGCGCTGGCCAATGGGGGTTTGCGCGGCAAAAGCCTGCGCGGCAGGTTTGCCAACCTGTTGGGCCGCTATGTTAATTTGCGTGGCATTGCCGCGTCATCGCTTGGCACCTATCGCAGCAAGATGCCGGCGGGCGACAAGGATAAATTCAACCAACTGGTGACGACTTATGCGGCGGCACTTTTTGTTTTCTATGTCGAGAAATTTCAGGGATCGGATTTTGAGGTGGCGAATGTCACCACCCAAGGCAGCTTTACCGTCGTCAAATCCCGCATTGTCAGGTCGAGTGGCGGTTCAGAGCAGATGGTGTTTTATCTCGCGGGAAAAGGCGGCAGCTATCAGGTGGTTGACCTGAGTATTCTGGGCGTGCGCCTTTCAATAGCCATGCGCGATGCGTTTTCGCGCGAGTTGAAAAAGTCAAAAGGTGATTTTGAAAGTCTCTATGGTTTTCTGCGGGAAGCAGAAACCTGGTAGTTGCCTTAATCGTGGCCAGAAACGTGGTTAAGGGGCCGTTAACTTGCCATTAACCCGGCTGAACTGAAAACCGCCTATTCAGGAATTCGAATCATGCTGACACGCCGAACTTTACTTGCCGCCTTGGCTTTTGGTGCCGCTCAATCAGTACTTGTGCCATTGGCCCATGCCGAACATCCGTCAGTCAGCTACATGAAGCAGGTGGCCAAGGATTTGCTGGCGGCGCATCGCCAGGGCACTGTGCCATCCTTCCTGCGGGTGGTGCAGCGCCATGCCGATGTTCCCTCGATTGCGCTGGCTGCCCTGGGCAAATATGGCGACAGGCTGCCATCTGGCCAGAAAGCCAAATACCAGCGCGGTGTGGCCACTTACATGGCCCGCTATTTCGCCCTGCAAAGCCGCGATTACACGGTGGCAAAATATGAAGTGGGGGAAGCGAAAGTCGATGCCAACAAGGATGTGTTGGTGGATACCAAGGTGTTTTTGTTGACGGGGCAGGTATATAATGTTGCCTGGCGACTGGTCTGGCGGGATGGCCGTTACAAGGTACGCGACGCCAAGGTGTTGGGTTTTTGGCTGACGAATTTCCAGCGCAGCGATTTCGTGTCCTATCTCGACAAGCGCAACGGCGATATCGACAAGCTGATCAAGGCACTTTACGGCTGAGGAGCCAGTGCGCAGGAACCGCAAAGTTTCATTAAGAAAATAAAGGCATACGGTTAGAGGCGCATTTTGGTCAGCTCGAAACAGCTCCCAAAATACGTCGTCACCCCCGCGAAGGCGGGGGTCCAGCTTTCTTTGGCTCCGGTGCTTGTGGCTAGCTGGATTCCCGCTTTCGCGGGAATGACGGTTTAGAGGTTTTGGGGTCAGCCAACAGCTGAATAACTTCGAATCCTGTTTTTTAAGGAGTGAGTTTGTGGTGAGTGTTTTCAGGGTTTTTTTTGCTGCGATGCTGGCCGCCAGCCTCACCGCCTGTTCAAACGACAAGTCTTCCCTGGAACAGTTCGAAACCAAGGGACTGGTGCCGCCCAGCAGCTTTTGTGCCAGTGATCCAGCCGACTTTGCCAAAGCCCGGAAAATCCGTGATATTGATCAGGGCAATGGCTGCTTTGTCCATAATGCCTATGAAGTTCTGGCGGTTTCCGGCGTGGCATTGAACAAGTCCAGCGTCATGAATTGCAATGTCGTCACGGGCTTTGCCCATTGGCTCGACAATGCGGTGCAGCCCGCTGCTGAAAATGCCTTTGGTGAGAAAGTCGTCTCGGTGGTCGTGCCGTCGGCATATGCCTGCCGCCCGCGCAACAACATCCGGGGCAACAAGCTCAGCGAACATGGCATGGGCAATGCCATCGATGTTTCAAGCTTTGTGCTGGAGTCTGGTCGGCAGGTAAGTGTCCTTCAAGGCTGGCGGGGGGCTTCTGACGAGGGCCGTTTCCTGCAGCAAGTGCGCAGCGATGCCTGTGGCACATTCAAGACGGTGCTGGGACCCGGATCAGATGCCCATCACAAGGATCACCTGCACATGGATTTGCAACGCCACCGGAGTGGTGGGACTTATTGCAGATAGCAACATTGCAATTCCGCCCCGTCCTGTGCATATGTGGCACCATGGAACAGGAAATTCGACGTCCCGATTATGTGCCGCGTGTCAACGACCGGGCTGCCAGCGCTTTCAGCTGCTTCATGGCCGCAGCAGGGGTGACCCTGATGACTTTGTGCCTGTTTGGAGCAGCGGCAGCTGCCACGGTGTGGGCGGTGGCGCAGTTGTTTGAACTGGGCAATACCTTGATGCTGATTTTGCAAGGACTGGTGGCCATTCCGGTTTTGTGGATGACGGTTTGGGTGGCAGGTCGGGCCTGGTATCTTGAGCAACGCATTGCCAAGGGACAGGATGTTGACAGGCCGGTTTTCAAACTCTTCCATTACTTCGAGAAATCCGCTTAATTCCCTTCTGGGTATCGACGGCGGGAATCACTTACATGTCACTATGGTCACGGTTGGCGGATGTCGTGCAAGGCATTGGCGAAGGTGTGGGCGGATTGTTCGGGGGGCCAAAGCCGCCGGAGAAGTCCGTCGCCTTTACCATCGCCATGATTGCCCTGAGCGCCAAAATGGCGAAATCCGATGGCGCAGTGACCGAAGCCGAAGTTACCGCGTTCGGTCAGGTGTTCAAGGTGCCGGAAGCACAACAGGCGAGCGTGCGGCGGGTTTTCAATCTGGCCCAGCAGGACGTGGCCGGTTTTGACAGCTATGCCTTGCAAGTGGCTGATCTGTTCAGTCACGAAGAAAGTGCCAAGACCCATGAGCTTCTGGAAAATGTGGTGGACGGGTTGTTCCATATCGCCAAGGCTGATGGTGCCGTGCACCCGGATGAACTGGCTTTTCTGGAAAAAATCTCCGAGATATTCGGCTTCACGTCCAAGGATTTTTCCCGCATCCGGTCGCGGCATGTGGCGATTGCCGATGACCCCTATGAGGTGTTGGGACTTGCGCCTGATGCCACTGGTGCCGAGGTCAAGAAACAGTATCGCAAACTGGCGCGGGACCTGCATCCAGACAAGCAGATAGCCAATGGCATGCCGAAGGAACTGGTGGTCATTGCCACAGAGCGATTGGCCCGGATCAATGCCGCTTACAGTCAGATCACCAAGGAAGCCGTGAGTTGACTGGCACGTCGCTGCGCCACGTATTTTCGGCATCGCCCCACCATGAAGCCCGCAAGAACGGCCTCGCTCCAAACATCCTGCTTTTGCATTACACTGACATGTCCTCTGCCGAAGCGGCGAGGCTTTGGCTTTGCGCAGCGGAGTCGTGCGTCTCCTGCCATTACCTCGTCGATGAAGCGGGGACCATTACGCAGATGGTGGATGAAGAACGCAGGGCCTGGCATGCAGGGGCATCAAATTGGCGGGGGCTGGAAGATATCAATTCGGCCTCGATTGGCATTGAAGTGCACAATGTCGGTCACAAGGCGGGCTATCCGGCGTTTCCCGAAGTTCAAATGAGTGCGGTATTGTCACTCTGTCAGGACATTTGTCGCCGCCATCAGATCAGGCCTGAACGGGTGCTCGCCCATTCTGATGTGGCTCCCGGCCGCAAGATTGATCCCGGTGAAAAGTTTGACTGGCGCTTGCTGCATGAACAGGGGGTTGGCCATTGGGTTGAACCGGTTGCCATCGCCGGCGGCACATTTTTGCAAGAGGGTGATCACGGCGATGCGGTGGCGGCACTGCAAACAGCCCTTCAGCTTTATGGTTATGGCATCGAAGTGACAGGCCGGTTTGATGGCCGTTGCCGACAGGTGGTGGAAGCCTTCCAGCGGCATTTCAGGCCTTTGCGGGTTGATGGGGTGGCCGATCAATCGACCATCGAAACCCTGTTCAAGCTTGCCAGCAGCGTGCCGTTGGCAAGTGGTGTCAACTCTTCCGGCACAGTTTGAGCAGACCGTCGAAATCGGCACCAACTGTCGGGTAGACAGATTTATGGCCACTGGCCGTCAGGCTGAACCGGTCAGCAGACTTGACAGCATCGAACAGGGGATCATTGAGGGCAAGCTCAGCTTCAATGCTGCCAAGGCCCGGATCGGTGCCTGTCGAGGTACGTCCCTTTATATTATAGGTCTTGCCAGCAATCGTCAGGGCTATGGTTTCGGGAGCTGAGTCAGGCAACTTGATGCCGGGTTCGGGGGCCAGCAAGTTGATTTTGCCACTGCCAATCTTGCACCAGAAACTCACGCCCACATCATCGGTCTGGGCAACCCCAAACACCAGAAAGGCATCCTCTGCGGCAGCATCAAGCACCCATTCGCGTTCTTGGGCGAAGGCGGGGATGCTCAGGGGACCTGCGAGACAGGCTAGTAATGTTGTGGTTTTGAACAAGTTGTACAAAATGGCATCGCTTTCCGTTGCGGCCTTCTACAGACATTGCAAGGAAATCGGAATGGAAAACTTGGGGGGGTTGTAACGGGGCGCAGGCTTCGGGGCCCGCGACGGCGCTTGCAGTTCAGCAAGTAAGACTGATACCAACGGCCATTTGAAACAACTCTGTCCCTTCGATCAACTGGCTCAAAAATTCCTCGCTCGTCCCCCACCTCCGGCGCTTCGCGCCACCTCCTCCCCGCCGAAGGGGCGGGTTGGAGGGCGGAGACAGACACCGCCCTCCAACCCGATTCTTCATCGGGGAGGAGGTGGCACGAAGTGCCGGAGGTGGGGGCCACAGGCGACATATGCAATCAGCCGTTCATTTGGTTGCTGCACATTCACACCTCCAACAGCTTCTGCTTTTCCTCAAGGAAATCAGTGATCAGCTTGAGGTTCCTGGTGTTTGACTTGAAGAACAAGTCGAAGATGTCACCGATCACCGGAATGCTGCCAACGCCAAAATCCAGGGCAAGATTCCCGACCATGCGCAGGAGCAGCGATCCCGGCGCACCAAGGCGTTGGGCCAAAAGCAGACTGTAGGACGACAGCAACAACATCACCAAATCGCCGCCACCGGGAATCAGGCCCAGCAGACTGTCGAGGCCAAAACGCCAGCGCGTGAAAGGAATGCCCCAGGCGGTGTCCATGAGTTTTGCCATACGCTGAAGACTTCGCAAGGTCTTGGCATGGTCAACAGGTTTTGCAGACATGGTCGAACTCCCGGTGGCAGCAGCAATACATGGTCGTAGCGGAAACGATTTCAAGGTTTTCTTCCGGGATGCGGCGAGCTTCAAGAGATGACGACGGGCCTGCAATGCTGGCAATTTCACAATCACAGCGCCTATGACAATGGGAGCGAATGTGCTATGAAGATACGAGGGGGCTTCTTGGAAGGGAAGCTATCGATGCATCGCAGTTTTTCAAAATTGAGTTGCCAACAACTCCTCACCGTTTTTATGCTCGTCGCATGTGCAGCTTTTGCGTCGTCCATCGGTTCTGCAAATGCCAAGCGTGTTGCTTTGGTGGTCGGCAACGGTGCCTACCAATCCGTGCCACAACTTCCCAATCCAAAAAATGACGCCGAGGCCGTTTCAACAGTTTTGCGCAAGCAAGGCTTTGAAATTGTCACCGCCATTGATCTTTCCCGAGTTGAACTCGAACAGGCCGTCGAACGCTTCGCACGTTCACTCGACGGGGCTGACATCAGCCTGTTTTACTATTCGGGGCATGGCATCGAGGTGGGGGGCGAAAACCGCATCATTCCCGTGGATGCGACCTTGAATGAGCCGCAGGATCTCGAGACGCAAACCTATAGCTTGCAAACCATTCTGCTGACCATGCAAAGCCGTTCGTCGGCGCAACTGGTCTATCTCGATGCCTGCCGCAACAATCCGTTTAATGACCGGGCGTTTTTATTGGGTGTTGATGATACTGAAAAACCGGCAGGCAAAGGCCTTGCCGAGCAGAAAGGTGCCATCGGCAGCCTGATCGCCTATGCCACGGAACCGGGCAAAGTGGCGCTGGATGGAACCGGTGACAATTCGCCGTTCACTGCAGCTGTCATCCGGCACTCGTTCACCCAGGACAAGGATGTGCAGTCTGCACTCATGCAAGTGACAGAAGAAGTTTGGGAGGTGACCGAGCAGAGCCAGCGGCCATGGATCAACAGCACCTTGGTGAAACCGGTCTATTTGAATGGCCAATTGCTGAAAGCCTTGGCGACAGATGTGCCGCCGATGAAAAAGACACTGGCAGAAATCCAGTTGGCTGAAACGACCCGTGAAGTTTTGACGGGGCATGTCATCCTCGGCGCAGGGTCCCAGGAGGTTTTTGATGCTGAAAGTGCCAGTGCATTGCCGCGGGCGAAAGCCTATAAATTGATGCAGATGCCGTTGACAGGAACACTGTCGGTTGAAGGGCAAGTGTTGCCGGAAGGGGCGGTGGTGGATTATGCAAAATTCAGATCGCTCAAGTTCGAGCCGACAACCAACGTTGTGGCAGTGGTGGACGAAAACAACTCGGTTGTCGATGTGCCATCTGTCATAGTTGAAACTGCCGCCATCGCCAGTGATGGTGCAGCAATCCCGGTGCAACTAAAAATACGGCAAACTGTGCATCAGTGTGATTTGCTCGCGGCGGAACCCCTGGATTTGCAGGGTGTCGGCAAAGGCCTCGAACTTTCTGAAATAGATGTGTCGAACGCCTTGATCGCCTGCCAAAGGGCGGTTTCCGAACATCCTGATTCGATGCGCTTCATCTATCTGCTGGGCCGGGCACAGCTGGCAGCGGGCAATACAGAAACAGCCGCGAAATTGATCCAGCAAGCCGCAGATGCTAGCTATGTCCGGGCTTTCAACCAATTGGGCCTGATGGCGCTGCAAGGGATTGGCATGCCCAAAAGCCCTGAACTGGCCAATGATTTTTTCAAGCAGGCGGCCGACAAAAATGATCCCTTCGGCTTATTTTCCTATGGTCGAAATCTGGTGAAGGGTGTGGGCATCAAGGTTGATGTAAAACGTGGGATAGAATTGTTGAAGCGTGCGGCAGAACTGGGCAACACGGAAGCACTGGACGAAATTGCCGACCTTTATCTTCGTGGTGGTTCAATCAATGCCAGCCCGAAACGGGCGGTTGGTTATCTTGAAGCATCGGTGACGCGCAATGCAAAAAGCCGGTCTCGCGCCCAAAGAACGCTGCTTGCCAGACATGTGACCGCGCTCACTGATGTGGGTGCATTGTATTTCAACGGCAACGGACTTCCGAAAGATCTGCGACAGGCCATCAAGTGGTATGAACGCGGCGCAGAGCGTGGCCATGAAGGTGGAGCTGCCGATCTCAGCTGGATTTTTGCGCTTGGTCCCGACGAACTCCTCAATCCGACAAAAGCCGTGTGGTACACGTCACTGGCGCTTTCCACTGACAATCTTCGGGGTGATGCTGCGTTGTTGCGGCGGCTTGCAGGCTTGCCCGATGAAGCAAAACGCAGTGCCTTGCGGGATTTGGTAAACCTGGTGGGTCCTTGTGTTTCGCAAACCGCAGATAACCTTGACGAGACATTGCTGCTGCTGTCGCAAAAGCTTTGGCTGAAACGCCAAACTGAGGAAGGGCTTCTGGCCCTTCCAAAAGCCGACGGCAAATTTGCCTTGCCCGACGGCACCGGTGTAGTTGACGAGTTGAACTACTGGAATCTTGTTGACCAGAGCAATGCTGACCAAGCTTATCTGGCTTATCTCAGATATTTCCCGAACGGGGTTTTTGTCGATATGGCGCGGGGAAGGTTAGCTGGATGGTTGCAACCGCTGAATCCAGTGAGGCAAGTGCCGTCCTGCGATCCCCCCAAACGTGTGAAGACCAAAGCCAAAGAACCTGTAAAGAAGGTTGAGCCTTTGAAAATCAGGCAGGCGCCACCCATTTTGAAAAAGCCAAAACCAAAACCAAAAGCCCCGCCGGTGTTTAAAAATCCAACCAAGCCAAAACCACCGCCGATCAAGCGTCCACGGCGGCCCCGGGTAACTGATGCGGAAACCCCGGTCATTGAGCAACAGCCAGACGAGCCGCAAATCAAAATTCCAACGCGCAAACTTTTGCGCAAGTTGCTGAAACTGAGATTGCAATTTCCAGCGGAAAAAGATCAATGCACGCATAGTGAGTGTTGAAAGAAACGGATAGGTGAAGTGAACTGATACTTTCTTGCAGGTTCGGTTGACCTTCCCCTGGTAAACGCCTAACCGCTGGCTTGCCAGTTGGCCGGATGACCGCTGCTGCTATGACCGAAAGGTTGCAGGGGAGGAAAGTCCGGGCTCCACGGAAAAACGGTGCCGGATAACGTCCGGCGGGGGCGACCCCAGGGAAAGTGCCACAGAAAACAAACCGCCCGCCTTCGCCCTTTGGGCTACGGCTGGCAAGGGTGAAACGGTGCGGTAAGAGCGCACCGCTCCGGCGGTAACGCGGGGGGCAGGGCAAACCCCACCGGGAGCAAGACCGAATAGGGGTGACATGGAGTTTCGGCTCCGGGGCTTTTCCGGCCTGTCACCCGGGTTGGTTGCGCGAAGCACTTGGCAACAAGTGTTCCAGATGAATGGTCATCCCATTGGGCCTCACAAGGGTCTGGTTGGACAGAACCCGGCTTACAGGCCAACTGGCACTTCTTTCTGCGGCTCCCAAGGCATGTGGAAAAGCACAAATTGTGCCCAAGTGAATCAGATTTGAAACCATTTGTTAACAATGGGCGACGCATTGTCAGCGCATCATTAACCACTTGTTCACGCCAATTTTGGCCGGATTTGTCTGTCTTCGTTCCATGACCACACCCACTCCTTTGCAATCACAGGATGACGGACGCCATGTGCCAGTGTTGCTGGACGCGGTGCTGGCACAGCTCGCGCCGCGACCAGGCGAGGTTTACGTGGATGGCACTTTTGGCGCAGGCGGTTATACGAAAGCCATCCTGAGCGCGGCAGATTGCCGTGTCATTGCCATTGACCGGGACCCTGATGCGATTGCAGCCGGACAGGCCATGGTTGAAAGCCACCAAGGACGCCTGTCGTTGCTGGCGGGCGAATTCAACGATATGGCCACGTTGCTGGCTGATGTGGGTGTTGCGTCGGTTCAAGGCATCGTTCTCGATATCGGCGTGTCGTCGATGCAACTGGATGAAAGCGGGCGTGGATTTTCCTTCATGCGTGATGGCCCGCTGGATATGCGGATGTCGCAAGCGGGGCTTGGTGCGGCTGATGTGGTGGCCAAATTTACAGCCGAAGCCTTGGCCAACCTGATTTTTGTTTTGGGGGAAGAGCCCAAGTCGCGGGCAATTGCGCGGGCCATTGTGGCGGCACGGGAAGAAAACCCGATCCTGACGACGTTGCAATTGGTGAAAGCCATCGAACGGGCCACGGGTCCCCAGCGCTTCAACATGCGCACCCATCCCGCCACCAAAACTTTTCAGGCCCTGCGGATTTATGTGAACGGTGAACTGGATCAATTGGCGGCTGCCCTTGAAGCTGCCGAACATTTGCTGGTTGAGGGGGGCAGGCTGGTTGTGGTGACGTTCCATTCCCTCGAAGACCGCATCGTCAAGCGCTTCTTTGCGGAGCGCAGTGGCAATATCCCCAGCACATCGCGTCATGCGCCGGGAATCGAAGTGCACGCGGCCCCCAGCTTCACCTTGCCATTCAAAGGCCATCTGGGTGCGTGTGATGCAGAGATGCATGCCAACCCGCGTGCGCGGTCTGGCAAATTGCGGGCGGGATGGCGGACAGCGGCCAAGCCCCACAAATTTGACGCGGCGGCGCTTGGCGTGCCTGCGCTTAGGGAACGGAGGCACTGATGCTCAAATTCATCAACGGCATTTTGGTTGTTGCAGTATTGATCTCAGCTTCGGCGCTTTACAGTCTTGAGCACAAGACACGTGGACTTGAACGGCAAATTGCCAAGACCAAGTCCCTGATCAACGACGACGATGAAGCCATCAAGTTGTTGAACGCCGAATGGAGCAGCCTGACGCGACCAGAGCGCATTCAGGCCCTGGCCGAACAAAACCTGAAAATGCTTCCCCGCAAGGCGGATCAAATTGTCGAGGCCGGGGAACTGGCACAACGTATTCCGGCAATTGCTGCTGTAGCGACACCCAAACAACCAGCCGATCCCATCGGCGATGTTTTGAAGAAGATGCAATGATGGTGGGGACGACCACATCCGTTGAAGGCCAAGACGCGTCGAGGTTGAAAGGCCAGAATCGCATTCGTCTGATGGGCCTGTTTTTCGCCAGTGTTTTTCTGGCCATCACGGTGCAACTGGTGCGCATTTCGATCATTGCGCCGATGAACGAAGAAGCCAAAATCATTGCCGAAGCCGCCGAACATATTCCGCGCCCCGACATTGTGGACCGCAATGGCATTGTGCTGGCAACAGATATCGCTGTGGCATCGCTTTATGCGGATCCGCGCAAGATCATCGACATTGACGAGGCGGTGGAACTGATCACGGCAACCGTGCCTGACATTGATTCAAAGGTGCTGCTTGCCAAATTCAAAACACCGGGCAAGGCCTTCGTCTGGTTGAAACGGCAAGTCAGCCCGGAGGAGCGGGACGCCGTGTATAATCTGGGCATTCCCGGCGTTGGCTATGTGAACGAGCGAAAGCGCGTCTATCCACAGGGACGACTGTCAGCCCATACGGTGGGATATGTCGATGTGGACAGCAAAGGCATTGCCGGCATTGAGCGCTATCTTGATGACGCGGGTGCCTTATTCACCGCCTCATTGACCGATCCCGGCAAGGCTGCTGCAGCACCTGCCGAACTTGCCATGGACATTCGCGTGCAGCATGCGATGACCGATGAAATTTCGAAGGCGGTCATCAAATTCAAGGCCATCGCGGGGGGTGGAATCATCCTGGACATTGAAACTGGCGAAGTGATTTCGCTGGTGTCACTGCCGGATTTTGATCCCAATGCCGAGGCCAAGAAAATTGGCAAGGATCAGCAGAACCGCATGCTCAGCGGCGTTTATGAATTGGGATCGGTGATCAAGGCGGTGACCTTTGCCATGGCCTTTGACACGGGCACCGTAAACATGAATTCCAAATATGATGCGCGCTTTCCGCTGGTCATTGGCAGCGCGCGCATCAGTGATTTTCACGCCCAGCGCCGGGTTTTGACGGTGCCAGAAATTTTCACTTTCTCGTCCAACATTGGCACGGCCAAGATGGCGCTGGATGTGGGTGTTGAAAAGCACCAGGAATTCTTGGCAAAGGTGGGGCTGTTTGACAAACTGCTGACGGAAGTGCCGGAAACAGCGCGACCCTTGCTGCCCAAAAAATGGGGCAAACTGGTGTCGGCAACGGCGGCTTTTGGCCATGGTTTTGCCGTGCAACCATTGCAAGGATTGTCGGTGGTGGCGGGATTGTTGAATGACGGAAACATGGTGCCGCCAACATTCATGCGGCGCAGCAAGGAAGAGGCCGACGTGCTGGCAAAAAACATCGTGAAAGCTTCCACGGCCGATGCGCTTCGCACATTGTTCCGGCTTAATGCCACGGATGGCACGGCTTCCAAGGCAGATGTCATCGGCTATCGCGTCGGCGGCAAGACCGGCACGGCTGAAAAGGTCATCAACAAGCGCTATTCCAAGAATCACAGCCTGACATCATTTATCGGCGCATTCCCCATGGAAAAGCCGCGCTATGCCATTTTGATCATGCTCGATGAACCCAAGGCCCTGCCGGAAACCTATGGCTTTGCCACATCTGGCTGGAACGCGGTGCCAACGGCTTCGAAGATCATCGAGCGGATTGCACCGTTGTTGAATGTGAAACCAGTGTTTACGGCTGCCGACCGCGAAAAACTGGCCAAGCTCGCCAAGGCGAAACACGGGTGAGCTTGAGATGACAACTTCGCCAAGG
The DNA here is from genome assembly GCA_031420855.1 of Hyphomicrobiales bacterium. GTDB lineage: Bacteria > Pseudomonadota > Alphaproteobacteria > Rhizobiales > Aestuariivirgaceae > Aestuariivirga. The sequence continues at coordinate 842 of JANONM010000657.1, read as the reverse complement.
ATAAATTTGGGTCGGTTGCTGCTGCATGACGTGCCTGCTGTTGCGGGCGCAGATTCGATTTCTGTTCAGGGTCTCACCGCTGATAGTCGTGAAGTGAAACCCGGATTTGTATTTGCGGCTTTGCCGGGTGTGAAATCCAATGGAGCTGATTACATTCCGCAAGCGCTGGCAGCCGGGGCTGTTGCGGTCATCTGCAGCAGGGGGATTTACCAGGGCAAGGGACTGATTGTTGAAACGGATAACCCGCGACAACTACTGGCACGAATGGCCGCCCGGTTTCATGGGCCCCAGCCTGAAACCATTGTTGCCGTTACCGGGACAAATGGCAAAACCTCGGTTGCGGTTTTTGTGCGCCAGATTTGGGAGCAGCTGGGCTTTCGTGCGGCAAGTCTTGGCACCATCGGCGTGGTGGGACCGGGGGGCACGGAATATCTGCAACATACAACGCCGGACCCCGTGAAGCTGCACGCGACACTGGCGCGACTGGCGGAAGACCATGTACAGCACTTGGCGGTTGAAGCATCAAGCCATGGCCTGTCGCAATACCGCTTGGATGGATTGCAACTCGCGGCTGGTGCCTTCACCAATCTGACGCGCGATCATCTGGATTACCACGGCAGTCTTGACGCGTATTTTGAAGCCAAAATGCGATTGTTCACCGAGCTTTTGCCACGCGGTGCACCGGCCGTCATCAACATGGATTCGCCCTATGGCGAAGAGATACGCATCAGGTGTGAAGCCAGTGGTTTGCGGAGTTTCACAGTGGGTGAGCGAGGCAGCGACATCCGGCTTGTCACGGCAAACAGTGAGGGATTGACACAGGTTTTGCTGCTTGAAACCCG
>JANONM010000656.1:0-1684 GCA_031420855.1 Hyphomicrobiales bacterium | reverse complement strand
ACCACTGATGGCCGGGAGATTGAAATCGCCCGCCTGAAAGCTGTTCCCGATGGCTTCATCGCCGATCTCAAAAATATCAAGGACCGCAACCAGGCCGAAACTCTGAATGGCCAGGATTTATCCCTGCCTCGCGAGCGCTTGCCTGATGCCGACGAGGCAGAAATCTATCTCGTCGATCTGATTGGCCAGGACGCCTTCCACAAGGATGCGAAACTGGGAACCATCATCGGCATCGAAAATTTTGGTGCGGGCGATCTGCTTGACATTGATACGGGTGCTAAGGAATCCCTGCTCGTTCCGTCGCTGTTCATGCAGATGAAAGACGGCCTGATCACGCTGGAATTGCCCGATGGCTATCTTGACCTCTCCAACAAGCAGGAATGAGTTTCGCCGCCACCATCCTCACGCTGTTCCCCGAGATGTTTCCAGGGACGCTTGGCCATTCCCTTGGCGGAAGGGCTTTGAGCGAAGGCAAGTGGTTGCTCAATGCCCAAGACATCCGCGGCTTCACCACCGACAAACACCGCACCGTTGACGACCACCCGGCGGGCGGCGGTGTTGGCATGGTGTTGAAACCGGATGTTCTCGCAAGGGCCATTGATGCAACACCCCATGTGGGTCCGCGCCTGCTCATGAGTCCGCGAGGTGAACCATTGACGCAAAGCCTGGTCAAGGAACTCGCCAGCGGCCCCGGCTGCCTGATCGTCTGCGGCCGTTTTGAAGGTGTCGATGAGCGCGTTATCGAAAAACGCAACTTGCGCGAAATTTCTATCGGCGACTACATTCTCTCGGGCGGTGAACCTGCGGCGCTTGTGCTTCTCGATGCCATTGTCCGCTTGCTCCCCGGCGTCATGGGCAAGCTGGAAAGTGCTGCCGAAGAAAGCTTTGCCGACGGGCTGTTGGAACACCCCCATTATACCAAGCCCAACATCTGGGAAGGCCTTGAAATTCCGCAGATTCTCATGGACGGCAACCACAAGGCCATCGCCCTATGGAAACGCCTCAAACGCGAGGAATTGACGAAAACCCGAAGGCCAGACCTCTGGGCGAAGAATCACAAGCCCGAAGGTTGACTTTTCAACAGTTTTGCCGCTAGAAGCCCCCCAACTCCCGAGATAGTTCTCAATAAGGATTTCAAGTCATGAACATTATTGCGCAGCTCAATGCCGAGCAAGTGGCCATTGTTGTCGCCCAGCGCGCCGTACCCGATTTCGATGCCGGTGATACGGTGATCGTCAATGTGAAAGTCAAGGAAGGCGAACGCACCCGTGTGCAGGCCTATGAAGGCGTCTGCATCGCCCGTGCCGGTGGCGGCATCAACGAAAACTTCACCGTGCGCAAGTTGTCCTATGGCGAAGGTGTTGAGCGGGTATTCCCGGTTTATTCGCCGATGATCGACTCGATCAAGGTGGTGCGCTTCGGCAAGGTGCGCCGCGCCAAGTTGTATTACCTCAAGGGCCGCACCGGCAAAGCCGCCCGCATCGTTGAAGATCAACGTTGGGATGACAAGCGCACAACCGTTGCCGCTGTCGTCGCCAAGGTTGAAGTGGCCGCTGATGACGTGTCGCTCATTGCTGGCGTTGGTCCCAAGATCAAGACCCAGCTGCATGCCGAGGGCATCACCAGCCTGAACCAGATTGCTGAAATGTCTGACGAAGCGATTTTCGCCCTCGACGAAAAGCTC
>JANONM010000655.1:0-3675 GCA_031420855.1 Hyphomicrobiales bacterium | reverse complement strand
CGCAGGACTTGCCCCGAAAACAAAAACGTATCGCCGAGGGCAAGCTGGCTGAGGAAATATTCCTCCAGTTCGCCCAACACAAAACCACCCGTCACAACCCGCTTGCCTGCCACTTTACGCACCTTGGCAATGCGGATTTTCAGCATTTCCGCCCCAACAATGGTGCCCACATTCATGCGCCAGCTCTGGGCCAATCGTGGATGCGACAGCCGCCACTCTCCATCTTCGCGCTGCCGCAGCTTGGCGTAACGGGCATAGGATTGGAGGGCGTAGCCACCCGTTGCGCAATAATTCAATACAGCATCAAAGCTGGCCCGCGAGAGATTGCGGAAAGTGAAGGCCGAGGTGATTTCCGCAAAAAGCTGATCCGCCTGAAACGCCGACGCACAGGCGCATCCCATGATATGTTGGGCCAGACAATCCAGTTTCATGACCATGGGATACTCGGTGTCTTGGGCATTCTCTTGGGCCGCCTCCAATGCGGCCTCGCATTCGAGCACCTCAAAACGGTTGGACGGCACCAGCAGCGCGTTGCTTGATTCATCCAAGCGGTGATTGGCCCGCCCGATGCGCTGCAAGAGTCGCGACGAACCTTTCGGCGCACCCACATGAATGACCAGATCCACATCCCCCCAGTCAATGCCAAGGTCCAGCGTGGACGTGCACACCACCGCCCGCAGACGATTGTCCGCCATGGCCTGCTCCACCTTGCGGCGCTGGGCCACATCGAGTGAACCATGGTGAAGCGCAATCGCCAGATTGTCCTCATTGGCCGTCCATAATTCCTGGAAAAGCATTTCAGCCTGCGAGCGCGTGTTGACAAAAACCAACGCCAAGCGTGACGCCTTGATCGCCGCATAAACATCTGCCACCGCATAGCGCGAGGAATGCCCGGACCACGGCACCCGTTCCAGCGATTGCAGGATTTGAATACGTGGCGGAGCACCGGGCTAGCCAAGCACCAGCGCCACAGGTGGAGTGCCAACAGGTGCCAGCCATTGGCACAGCGCATCTTGATCAGCCACCGTTGCCGACAGGCCGAAAAATTTGACGTGCGGTGCGATGCTGCGCACCCGGCTCAAGGCCAGCGACAACAACACGCCGCGTTTTGACGTCACCAGTGCGTGCAATTCATCGATGATGATAGTTTTCAGATTGCGCAGCAGATGCGCGATTGCCGGATCACCAATCAGCAGGGTCATCTGCTCTGGCGTGGTGATCAGGATGTCAGGCGGCGAAGAGCGGATGCGCTGGCGCTTGGATGTCGGCGTATCGCCCGTGCGGGTTTCGATGGTGATGGGAAGCGCCATCTCCATCACAGGCTTTTCCAGATTGCGGGCGATGTCGACGGCCAAGGCTTTCAGCGGCGAAATATACAGCGTGTGAATGCCGTCGTGTTTGTGCGGCTCCGCCAGTTCCTGCAACGTCGCCAAAAACCCCGCCAGAGTTTTGCCGCCGCCTGTGGGCGCAATCAGCAACGCACTCTTCCCATCAAGACCATGCTGTAACATCGCCAGTTGGTGGGCGCGGGGAGTCCAGCCACGGCGGGCGAACCAGGTGGCGATTTTATGGTGAAGATTGGGCATTTGATTTGGATCAAGCAGCTTCGTTTGCTGCAAGCAGAAGGGACCTCATCCGGCGCTTTGCGCCACCTTCTCCATCTGCGATGGAGAAGGGACAATAATCAGACACTAGTCCCTTCTCCAACGAAGTTGGAGAAGGTGCCCGACAGGGCGGATGAGGTCCCTTCCCTTTCACGCCCCCTGATACCGGGCAATCGCCGAACGTTCCAATGCCGCTGTCACCAGCTTGTCGAGACCAAGGGCATCGCGCAAAATGGCGAGGAAGCGCAATTCTTCCCGGCCCACCAGCAAATCTGATGCTGCCACTTCGACGGCGAGGGCATAGGCGGTTTCGCGCAGCCTTGTCGGCAATTGGTCCTTTACCAGCCCCAGCACGGTTTTCAAGCCTTCGGTCAACTGCAACATGTCACCACACTCCTGGGCTATGGTGGCAAGCCTGCCCCGGTCAAAATCCTTGAATATCGGCAAAGTGCGCACCAGCAATTCCAATTCAGCTAATTCCTCAGCCTTGATGCGCCCTTCAACCCCTGACATCATCACCATGACGTATACAAGGGCCTGTTCATTGCTGATGGTTCCGGACATATTTCTCTCCTGTCAAACCAGCAAACTAAACGATTCCGGGTGATTTGCAAAAGCTTGTGACAATGCCGATGGCATCCACCAGTCCCATCCGTTCAATGGCAACACCCTCAGGAAAGGCCGTGGCAAAGCGCGAGGCCAATCGCGGGTCAAGCACGACAAAACATCCCCGGTCCTGTTCAGAGCGGATCAGCCGTCCAAAGGCTTGGCGCAACCGCAGGCGGATGTTCATGTCGGTATAGGCGGCACCGCCGAAGGCTTCCTTGCGGGCGCGTTCGAGGATACTCGGCGTTGCCCACGGCACCCGGTCCATGACGATCAATCGTAGCGAGTCGCCTGGCACATCAACACCATCGCGCACCGCATCAGTGCCCAACAGGCACGCATCAGTCTCAGCCCGGAACAGGTCAACCAATGTCGCCGTATCCATCGGGTCCACATGTTGGGCATAGAGCGGCAGGCCTTTTTCGCTCAAGGGTTTGGCAATGCGTTTTTGGACGGCCTTGAGCCGTGAAATGGCGGTGAACAGGCCCAAGGCCCCGCCGCCGGAAGCGAAAAACAATTCCCGGTAGGCCGCCGCAATCTGGTCCATGTTCTCGCGGTTCACATCCGTCACCACCAGCACCCGTGCGGCTTTGGGATAATTGAACGGTGAAGCAAATTGCGCCCGCTTGACCGGATAGGGCAAATGGATGGCCCCCGTGCGCATTTCGGCATTTTCCCAATCATCCGGCACATTGGGGGGGCGATCTTTCAAGGTGGCTGATGTGATGATAACGCCATCCGCAGGCCGCAGCACCGCCAGTGCGAAAGGTTCCGTCGGGTCCAGCCAATGGCAGTGCAAACCCACATCCACCTGCCACTGCCCCTGATGATCAACCGCAAACCACTCGACGAGCAGGGGATTGGCAGGTCCGGTCAAACGCTCCAACATGGCAAGCCATCCCCCCACCATCAACTCACCGCGCCGCTTCAAGGATCGCGACATGGCTTCGATGCGGCCCCGTTCACTGGTGGAAAGTTCGGCTGCTTCATCATCAAGCTTTGCCGCCAGTTTTGCAGCCAGTTTGGCCATGGGTTTTTTCAAAGCCATGAGCGTGGTGGCGAGTTTCTGCGACGCCTCAGCCAGACCGTCGATCAAGGGCAACGTTGCGGTCTCAAGGGTGAAACCCGTCTCTTCACCATCCCGTGCCATCACTTGTTGGCGCACCAAGGCAAAGAAATCCTCAGCCACGCCATCCGGCCTGCCATCGTGAATGCGCCGGATATGACCAGCCCCCGGCAAATGCCGCGCTGCGCGAATGATCTCGTCCAGCAATCCAGACGTGTTGTCGTCATCACTCACCAGATCGCCCAGGCGATCCGCCAATCCCCGGCCGCGCCGCCGTTCGGTTTCCGGCCCGCGCAACCAGCGCCGCAATTCGGCGGCTTCCCGTGCCGTGAGGTGCGAGGAAAACGCGCCATCTGCCGCATCAAACAAATGATGGCCCTCATCAAACACAATCCGTTT
>JANONM010000654.1:0-4001 GCA_031420855.1 Hyphomicrobiales bacterium | reverse complement strand
TGCATCGCCTGGGGCGCCGACATCAAGCGCATGGTGGCGGAACTTTTGCAGAAAGAAACAGGTTACTGCAGGGGTTACGGCGGCTCCATGCACATCGCCGATATCACGACGGGAAATCTTGGTGCCAACGGCATTGTGGGTGCAGGCACACCACTGGGTGTGGGGGCTGCACTGGCGGCCCAGGTGCGCGGCAGTGATGCCGTCACCGTGACGTTTACAACAGATGGTGCCACCAACAATGGCACGTTTATGGAGTCGCTTAATTTGGCGGCGATTTGGAATCTCAACTTCATTTTGATCATCGAGAATAATCAATATGCGGTGTCGACGCCCATTGGCGATTCCACCCGCGAAACCGATCTCTATAAACGCGGCATTGCCATCGGTGTCGAAAGCCACCTTGTCGATGGCAATGATCCGCTGGCAGTGCATGACTTGATGGTGGAAGCGGTGAAAAAATGCCGCGCTGGGCAAGGGCCGATCCTGATAGAAGCCCGCACCTTCCGCCATATGGGCCATCATGTGAATGATCCCGGAAAATACATGCCGGAGGACAAACTCAAATATTACAAGGATCGCGATCCCGTCGACCGCGCCCGCAATGATTTTGTTGAAATGGGTGGTGCCACAGCGGCAGAAATTGCAGCCATCGAAAAACAAATCCAGGAAGAGTTCGAAGAGGCCGTCGAATTTTCCAAGAACAGCCCCGAAGTATCGGTTGAAGAATTCCGCGAATTCGCAGCTATCTATTGATGCACCCCATTAGGTATTATCCGGAGACATAAAATGCGCGAGATCATGTACCGCGATGCCCTGCGTGAGGCGATTGACGAAGAAATGGCACGCAACGCCCAGGTCTTCATCATCGGTGAGGGCATTGCCGAGCGGGGGGGCTCCTACAAGGTGACCGAAGGCCTGTTGGCCAAATATGGTGCCAAGCGCGTGCGCGATACGCCCATTGCCGAAGCCGGCATGATCGGCGTCGGCGTGGGTGCCGCCATTGCCGGTGCCAGGCCAATTGTTGAAATTCTCTATGTGGATTTTGCCATGCTGGGCATGGACATGATCGTCAACCAGGCCGCCAAATTCCGCCTGATGACAGGTGGCAATGGCCGCGTGCCCTTCGTCATGCGCACACAAGGTGGCACCGGCGGTGGCGTTGCCGCACAGCATTCGCAAAGTCTTGAAGCCATGTTTTACTCTGTTCCCGGTCTTCGCGTGGTGATGCCTTCAACACCTGCTGATGCCAAAGGACTTTTGAAATATGCGCTGCGTCAAGATGATCCTGTCATGTTTCTGGAGCACAAGCATCTCTATATGACCAAGGGCCTGGTGCCTGATGGTGAGCACATTGTCGAATTTGGCAAAGGCGACATCAAACGCGAGGGCAAGGATGTGACGATCATTGCATGGTCCAACATGGTGCATCGCAGTTTGGAAGCCGCGGCTGAATTGGCCAAGCAGGGCATTGAAGCCGAAGTCATAGACCCCCGCACTTTGGTGCCGCTCGACAAGGCAATGATCCTGAAGTCCGTCGCCAAAACCAAGCGTGCCGTCATTGTGCAGGAAGCCTGCCGTCGCGGCGGGGTTGCCTCCGACATTGCGTCGATTATTCAGGCAGAAGCTTTTTATGAACTTGATGCTCCGGTTGAAATTGTCGCTGGCCTCGATATTCCAGTGCCCTTCAATCTCGCACTTGAGAAGGTCAGTGTACCGCAGAAGGATGATGTTGTCGCAGCGGTCCGTCGCAGCCTGCATCTTGATGCCTATGCCCAAGCGGCGGAGTGAACCGCAATGTCTGAGAACATTCTGTGTCCCCAGGTCGGGCAGGACCTCACCGAAGCGAAAGTCGTGGCACTCCATGTAAAGCTCGGTGACAGCGTCAAAAAAGGCATGATTGTTGCCGAGGTTGAATCCGAAAAAGCCACGTTTGAGGTTGAGGCGTTTGCCACAGGTATCGTGATCAAGCTGCCCTATCAGGTCGGCGACACTGCCACGGTGTTGGAGCCGCTGGTTGTGCTTGGAAGTGATGCAGATGCCAAGGCTCCGGTTGTGCAACAACCGAAAATATCAACAAAAAGCGGCGCTGTTTCAGCCCCGCATGAAATCGTTCCGCTTGCTCCAAGCCGCGTTGCCGTCAGTGGTCAAGGCAGGTCTTCGCCACTGGCGCGCCGCATCGCAGTAGGCGCAGGTCTGGCGATTGAAACCATTCCGGGCACCGGCCCCCATGGCGCAGTTGTATTGCGTGATGTGGAAAACCTGGTTGGAGCATCTGGTAAAATTGCCACCGCATCAACAGGTCTCAACGTCAAGTCTTTGAAAGACGGCAAGGGCGTACCTGTTGTGTTTATTCATGGTTTTGGTGCTGAAATTGCAGCATGGCGGCAGATTGCCATGGCCATTGTCTTGCCGAATACTTTGCTGGGCATCGACTTGCCGGGCCATGGCGCATCGCCGGATGCAGCGGCTCCGGGCTTTGTCTCAATTGTCGATGCCGTTGCTTCAACGTTGCGCAGCATAGGCACGGAGTTTCATCTGGTGGGGCATTCACTGGGTGCCGCAGTTGCCATCGCCCTCTCGGCACAGAATGGCCTGACCATCAAATCACTCACACTGTTTGCGCCAGCAGGCATGGGTGCTACGGTGGATGGCGCGTTTGTAGCGGCCTTCCTTGCCGCAAAGTCTGAAGCTGCATTGTCCGCACAAATGAAACGGCTGGTCAATGATCCCGCAGATCTTCCAACCTCCATGGTGAAGGCCACCCAGGCTGCCCGCGAAGCAGGCCCGGTAACGGTTCGCCAGTCAAAAGTTGCAGCCGGTATTTTTGAAGGTTCAACACAGTTGTTCTCGGTGCGTGCAGAACTTGCCAAATACCAAGGCCCGTGCCGCGTGATCCTCGGCCAGCGCGATGGCATCATCCCGCCAACCGAAACCGAACGCAATCTGCCAGCCGGAATTGCGCTGCATCGCTTCGACACTGCGGGTCACTTGCCTTTTCTCGAGCAACAAAACCTTGCCGCGCGTTTGATCGCGGAAACTGTCAGGTCCAGTGGCTGACGCATCAGCCCATAATTCTCGTTTTCAGACGGGAGAGATTGGCACGATCATCATTGATCTCGATGGCACGCTGGTGGACAGTGCGCCAGACCTTGCGGATGCACTGGATGAACTATTGCAGGAACGCGGACTGGAAGCCATCGGCCTCGAAGGTGCTCGCAAGCTGATTGGTCACGGCATTTCAAATCTGGTGCGTAAAGGTTTGGCGCTGCGGGGGCAGGAACTTGCGGCAGATGAATTGGCTTCAGCAACAACGCGTTTCCAACAGCTTTACGCAATGCGCCTTCCAGCCAAGGCGGTAGCCTATCCGGGGGTCATGGACGCGTTGAAAGAGTTGAAATCAAACAATTGGCGTCTGGTGGTGTGCACCAACAAGCTGGAATCATTCTCGCGCAAAATTCTTGAAGGCTTGGGCCTGGCCGTTTTTTTCGACGTGATCGCCGGACCAGACACCTATGGTGTGGCCAAGCCCGATCCACAACATCTCCTGCGTACACTGCCGGCACATATGCCGCCCGGCTATAAGGCCATCATGGTTGGCGACAGCGAAGTTGACGTTGAAACCGCCCACGCTGCCCACATCCCCGTGATTGCCGTGACCTATGGTTATTCCAAGTCACCGCTGGCGCAGTTGAAGCCTCAGGCGCTCGCAAACAGTTTTTCCGAAATTCCCAATCTGGTAAAACAATTGACGGGGCAAGTTGGAGCCAAAACATGCGTTCCGTAGCTTATTCAACAGTCGGGCCGATTGAAGCCAAAGACTCGCTGGTCGATGTCGAAATGCCTGAGCCTGTGCTGGGTGATCGGGACCTGCTGGTTGAGGTCAAGGCAATCTCGGTCAATCCCGTCGATACAAAAGTCCGGCGCAAGGTTGCGCCCACCGAAGGTGCGTGGAAGATCCTGGGCTGGGATGCAGCCGGTATCGTCATCGGCACTGGACGCAA
>JANONM010000653.1:0-1529 GCA_031420855.1 Hyphomicrobiales bacterium | reverse complement strand
CTGAGGAAGATCACGCGGGTGCGGTCTGTGATGCCTGTGCGCAAAGTATTGGTAAAATCTGCTTCAGCGACAAGCGGAAGGGGAATGGTGACACTGATGATCTTCGCACCAGTCTTTCGCGCCACATAAGCCCAGGTTTTTTCGAGGGCGGCATATTCGTGATCTGTTGTCAGAATTTCATCGCCCTCATGCAATTCCAACGATTGCGCCACTGCATTGAGGCCATAGGTGGCATTCATCACACCAACAATGTTATCGGCTGCGGTGCCAAGTTCGCCTGCAAGGGCCACGCGTGCATCGCGCATCCAGCCGGACAGGCCACGATCGGGATCAAGAAAGGCCACGGGTTGGCGTTCCAGTTTCAGTTGCCATTTCTGATAGGCTTCGAACACGGGTCGCGGGCAGGCACCGAATGAGCCATGATTGAGAAACACAACATTTTCATCCAACAGAAAAAGTGAAGTCAGGTTCTTGTTCAATTCAGCGTCCTTTTAATGTGGGATCAAGTGCATCGCGCAGTCCGTCACCAAACAATGTGGTGGCGAGCACGGTGAGGGCCAGTGCCGCCGTTGGAAACACCGCCATGTGCCAATAGAAATACATGAAGTTGATTCCGACATTGATCATCTGGCCCCAGCTTGGGGTGGGCGGTGCAACGCCGATGCCAAGAAATGACAGACCCGCCTCCAGCATCATGGCCAGCGGCATGGCCAAGACAAAGCCGATGATGATGGGTGAGATGGAGTTGGGAATGAGATGATGGCGGATGATGTAGTTCGGAGTGGCCCCCAGGGCTTGTGCGGCGCGGACAAATTCTTTTTCGCGGAATGATTTTACTTGCGCCCGCACCAGCAGACAGACCTGCACCCACCCGAATAGGGAGGCAATAACAACCACGGTTACAAATCCTCCTTTGGTCAATGCCCCCAGCAGCATTGCGGCCAACAATGGCGGCACAACGGAGAACAGTTCGATGAGGCGCATCACGCACCAATCCACCCAGCCGCCATAGTAACCGGCCATTGCACCCAGCGGAATGCCAATCAAAACCGAAAAAGCCGCAGCGGCAAAGCCAATGGTGAGTGAGACACGAGCTCCATAGAGATTGCGGGTGAAAAAATCACGCCCTAGATCGTCGATGCCGAACCAATGCTGCCATGATGGAAACGCCAGAGCATCGGCCAGATAAGCCTGTTCAGTATAATCGGTTTTGGTCAATAGGGGTGCGAAGATTGCCATCAAAACCAAAACTGCGAGAACGATACCCGAGGCAACCGCTGCCTTGTTCGCCGTGAAGCGGCGCATGGCAAAGTACAGCGGGCTTCGTTGAATGTGCAACGGCGTTTCGATGGTTGTCACTTCTCGCCTCCGCCAACGCGGATACGCGGATTGAGCAGCGCATAGGCAATGTCTGACAACAGATAGGACACACAGAACATCATGGTGATCATCAGGATCAGCGCCATTTCCAACGGATAGTCGCGAAGCTCAATCGACGATACGAAATAGGCCCCCAATCCCGGCACGCG
>JANONM010000652.1:0-3666 GCA_031420855.1 Hyphomicrobiales bacterium | reverse complement strand
ACACAAATGGCTGGCGTTCGATATCGGCTGACACAGCGTTGCGGCTTGGCCGCTATTTCAGCAATGCCCCTTGATTTTGGCTGGATTTGCAAGGGCAGTATGCGATTGCGGAACGGGAAGATGGCGTTGACGTCAATAAACCCGTGCATCCAGCAGATGCTGCGTAAGTCTAAAAATGCGAGAAGAGTTAAATGCACTGTCGCCGTAAAACCCGTAATCTCCCCACACGTTTATCTTCTCCCTCCTCACCCCTACCCGCCTTCGGGGAGGGGCAGGGGTGGGGCAGCTGCCACGAGTCATCTATTTAGTGGAGTGTCACCGTAATTCCTGTTTGAATAACCGAAAATTAGAATGCTAGGGCGTAAACTCATAAACGAGCATGGTTAGTCACGCACGTCTCCTTCACATGCGAAAGCGGCCGTTATCGGCTATCGTTGCCATGTCTGCTAAGGGCCAACACCGGACCTCGGCGCAGGTGGCCCCAGCCAGACCTCAACCACACCTGGAGAACAGCTGAAGCATACCAATCTTTGTCAATTCGCTCCGGCGTCGATCAAAAGCTTCTGCATGGCTGCATCTTTCGAGAAATAGCGCGGCATATGGCCCGGCCGCTCCTCTTGATTGACATCGACGCCATGTCTAATGAGCATTCTCACGAAATCATATCGCAAGTGAAACATTGCTGCCGTGAGCGGGGATTCGTACCCATTGTCCTTATGATTAATGTCGGCGTTTGCCGCGAGCAGCATCTCACCCAGCTTTACATTGCCAAGTTGCGCGGCAATGTTAAGGGTCGGCGTTCCATCCTCGTCTTTGATCCTTGGATCGGATCCAGCAGCCAACAACATCCTCGCAATTTCGATATCACCGCCGTTGTTGGCGCATGTGATAAGCGGGGTGCGACCCAGCCGGTCTTTGGCGTCGACTACCGCACCCCTCCGGATCAACAGCGCCAAGATGTCCTTGTGTCCCAAAGCGACCGCGTTGTGCAGCGGATGCAGTCCGCCCCGCCCTGGTTGCTCAAGGTTCGCCTCCGCATCAAGTAGAAGGGTAACCATCTCGACAGGGCCATAAGTGGCTGCAATATTGAGCGGGTAGTCGCCTCTGATCTTTTTATTTACGTCGGCACCCGCCGCGAGAAGACTGCGGACCTTCACAACGTCTCTCAACTGCAGGGCGTCAGTCAGGTCGCTCGCAGTTGACGGGGCGCTTGTCATCGTAGCGAAACACAACATAAGGAGTACAAGAAAAAGCACGCGTTTTGCAGGGACCATAGCATCACCTCTATGCGGCAGCAAGCTGGAATTGCCCGACACCCGCCGGGTGTCCAGCCAGAACAATCAACATAGAGCCAAACCGGCGCCGCTTGCAATACTTGACTCTGGCCCGTGGGGCACGCTATCCCGCAATCGTACAAAGGTTACGGTGACAGTGCATAAAACACACCCTCCCGGCTTCGCCATACTCCCCCGGCTAAGATGCCGAAGAAGAAAGAAATGCGGGATGCTTGCCTTTGTCCCTTTCATCCCCGTGGCGTGAGCTTCATTTTGGCTGACTTGTGATGCGCCGTAACGGCATCTACAATTTGATCAAGAAAACGCGGCGGCAAAAAGCCGTATTTGTATTCATCTGACTTTGCAACTTTTCGCAAGTCGCAACCCGGCCAGATGAAGTCGTTGCCTTCTGCTACGACGATCCATGATCTGGCATCATCAAGACCAAGGTGCATTTTTATCGCGCGCGGGATTTCAATCGCTGATTTAGCATCCTTGGGCGGTGAATGTGTGATCGGTAAAACGGTTACGATTACCGCCTGATCTTCCTCACGCGTTACGCAGAGAACAATAACGCTTGGACGGTCTTTGCGGCCTTCTTCTTGTCACGCGCGGTGTTCATCGTGCCAGAGATAGGCATAGTTCAGAACGAGTCCGGGTTCCGGCGTTGGAAAAGCCATTGCTGAATTTATTCGGAATCAAGCAAAGCATTGAGATGATCATGACGGTTATCCATGCGGCTTTTGGAGATGGCTATGATTTTTTCGTCTGACAGGTCGGCAGTGGCGAAACTTTGGCGCTGGGCGCGGAAACGTTCGAATTCTTCATATTGGTCGGCTGGGACAAAATAGCCAGTGATACTGCCGTGGCTGGACACGGCCACCGCACCCTTTTGGGCGATCATGCGATAGCGGCCAAAATTGCGGGTGAACTCGGCGGCGGGGATGGGGGCTGGCTTGTTCATGGCGGCAACATACGCGAAATGCGTAAAATGTGCAAGTCGCGCAGGTTTGTTTTCTAGTCTGCCACAAGAGCATTGGCGTTGGACTGCCCTGTTTCCCGTCCCGTATTAACTTGCAATTACGTACATAATAACGTACTTTCTCTCCATGCGCATCACCTCCTCCACCGAACTCCGCAACAACCTGGCCAAGTATCTGGATCAGGTTCATGATGATCACACGCCGATGATCATCACCCGTGAAGGTGGCAAGCCTGCGGCGGTGATCATGTCGTTTGAGGATTATACCGCCCATGAGGAAACCATGTATCTTCTGCGCAGCCCCAATAATGCGAAAGACTTGCTTGCATCTATTGCAGAGCTAGACGCGGGCAAGGGAATTGCGCGGAAATTGGTGAGGTGAAACTTACTTTTTCAGAAAAAGCTTGGGCCGGATATGTCTGCTGGCAAACCCAGGACAAGAAATTTTTGAAAAAGCTGAATGCGCTGATCGATGAAGTAGTCCAAACACCCTACGAAGGCACAGGGAAACCTGAACTTTTAAAACATGAACTCGCAGGCTGGTGGTCGCGGCGTATCACTGATGAGCACCGTTTGGTTTATCGCATCAAGGATGGCAGTTTGGAAATTGCCCAGTGTCGCTTCCATTGTTAGGTAAATCCAATGATACGCAGTGCTGCTTGCGGGCCACCCACACAAACCAGTGGAACTCCAGCAATTTCCCTTGCAGCCCGCCTGATAAAGTTTCACTCTCCCCATTGGAGCTGCCCTGGAAGCGGCGCCAGTGGCTCGACGTTGCTCATCAGGGCAGCCCCTCATTGCAAATGAACAAGCATCGGAGGGTTGGTTATGACTGTTGCCCAATTGAACACAAATGGCAGACGAGTTGCGGGTCCACGATTGATTGCCATCGTCGGGCCCTATCAAAGTGGAAAAACCACATTATTGGAGGCCTTGTTGTTTCGTGCAGGGGCCACCTCACGCCAGGGAAAGGCCGCGGACAAATCGCTTGTGGGTGATGCCTCGCCCGAAGCCCGCGCCCATGCCATGGGCATTGAAGCCAACACGGCGACGCTGAATTATCTGGAAGACAGTTTTACATTTTTCGATTGCCCCGGCTCGGTTGAATTTGCCGAAGATGCACAAAGCGCCTTGCCATTTTGCGACGCCGCCATCGTTGTGGTTGATGCCGATGCCAAGAAGGTGCCAGCCCTGCAATTGCTGTTGCGCAAGCTTGATGAATTGAAACTGCCGCGCCTGATTTTTCTCAACAAGATCGACAAGGCGGCTTCAGGCCCGCGTGATGTTTTGAATTGGATGCAGCCCGCCAGTACGAAACCGCTGGTATTGCGGCAACTGCCGATCTGGAACAATGGCGTGGTGTCAGGCTTTGTCGAACTGGCATTGGAACGGGCCCATATCTATCAGGAA
>JANONM010000651.1:0-1646 GCA_031420855.1 Hyphomicrobiales bacterium | reverse complement strand
CTTGATCATGCCACCCTTGGCCATTTCAATGGCAACGTTTTCGCCAAGATCCATATTGATAATGATGAGATCTTCGCGGCCCGCGGCCCGTGCTGCGGCCATGACACCTTCAGCCGGAACATCCCAAACCGCCCAGATTGCCTTGGTCTGAGGCTGTGACGTCAGAATGGCACCAGCGGCCTTTTCAGCATCGCCTGCAAAATCTGGTCCGCCAATACCCTGTTCGTCAACAATTTTGATATCCGGATATTGTTCGGTGATGGTCTTTTTGAAACCATCGTAACGTTGCTTGGTCACAAAGAAATCTGCGGCGTGGAACACGATGCCGACTTCGCCTTTGCTACCAAGGGCTTTGGCCATCAAATGCGCCGAGGCAACACCATTGCCGTAGTTGTCAGCTGAGACTGAGCTCACATAGTCAACGCCAGCCTTGAAGCCTGCCGGAATGTTGTCCATGAACACCAATTTGACACCGGCTGCCGCTGCAGCCTTGTAGGCACCAGCTGTCGCCTGGCCATCGACCGGGATCGAAACAATGATATTCGGCTTTTGGACCATGACGGTTTCGATGTCGGCAACTTGTTTTTCAGGTTTGAAGCCCGCATCTGTGACAGCGATAACCTCAATGCCCATCTTGCCAAATTGCTCCTTCAATGCCGCTGCTTGAGCGTTGGACCAGTCATTGCCGCCGATGTGAAACACCAGTGCTGCAGTAGCCTTCATGGCCTTGATCTTGGCCAATTCGTCGTCTGTCAAAGTGACGCTGGATGCCAGCGCTGGTTCTTCGCCATTGGGCCCCTTGCTCAAGACTTGGGTCATCAGCTCTTTCAATGCTGCATCTGGATCAGTCGCAAATGCCGGAACAGCAAAGCCTGCTGCAAAAAGTGCCACAGCAGTTGCTGTGCCCAAGAACATACGTTTATTCATCATGTCGGTTTCCTCCGGTTGAATTATGATTTCAAAGTCCTGCCTTGCGCATGAACTTCAAACTGCGAATGGCGCCGTCTTTTGGATCAGGCCATGAATCAAGTTCCGCCGTAATCCAGCCATTGAACGTGATGTCTTTGAGCGCCGCAACGATGGCACCGATATCGAGTGAGCCTTCATCAAGTGGCGTGAAAGCAAAGGGTTTTTCTTGCCAACCCTTGAGGTGCACATAGCTGATGCGAGTTGCGTGTTCGCGGATCATCGCCGGAACATCGCCACCAGCGGCTGCAAGATGCGCCGTGTCTGGGCAAAAGTCGATTGAGGTTTCCTTGAAGATCTCCCGCACTTCATTGGGACCTTCGACAATCGTCGATAGATGCGGATGATAGTGGGCCTTCAGGCCATTCTTCCTGGCAATTTTCACAACTTTTTCGAGTGCTGCTCCGAGTTTTTTGATGTCGTCACGTTTTGTGCCCTTGGCGCGCTTGGCTCCGCCACCAACCACGAAATGTTCAGCACCACATTCGGCAGCAGCAGCAGCCACGCGTTCCAACTTGGCCAATTCCTCCGGCAGAATATCATCGAATATGAAATTGGCACCCGAATATGCGGCAACGAGTTTGATGCCAGCGTTTTTGAGAATGGATTTCAGGCCCCTGAAATTGTCTGAAGCATAGTCCATCAAGTTGGCATCGAAAATTTCCGTGCCGGCATAACCG
>JANONM010000650.1:0-2943 GCA_031420855.1 Hyphomicrobiales bacterium | reverse complement strand
GGGTCGTTGGCGGTTGTTGCTGAAATGTTTATCGACAAGCGGGCCTCTGGATAAATCTGCAGGGTTGAGAGAGCCATTTGCAGGACTGCCCGGTCAATCAGCCGAATGAGTCCCAACCGTTCAGCAATGGGCACCAGGTGACCGGCCGTGATCATGGCTCCGGTGTTGTCGGCCATGCGCAACAGGGCTTCGTGCAAGATCAGTTCGCCGGTCACGGCGTCGTAAATCGGCTGGTAGGCCAGCTTGAACAGCCCGTTCTGCAGGCATTCGACAATCTCGGTGGCACAACGGGCATTCAGCAGGCGCTGGGTCTGGCGTTCTTCCGACGTTGTGTAAACCACATAACCATCAGATGGCAGGCGGAAGGATTCACTCAAGGCTTCTTCGGCATGGGCGATGGCTTTGGCAGCCGTGTCGCCCAAGGCGGGCAAACTGACAGCGCCAATGCTGAGAAGGGCCCAGACCGGACCGTGCCTGGTTTCAATCACACTGTCGCGCACCGCCCGCATGAAACGTTCAAGGGCAAAATTCAGTTCCTCTGGCTTGCAACTGTTGAGGATGATGCCAAACTTGCTGCCGGAGTAGCGGGCAATACCGTCACCCAGGCGCATGACATGGCGCAAGCGCTGACCCAAGGCCACTACCACTTCGTCGGCGACTTCGAAACCATAGGCTTCATTCATGACATCGAGATTGTTGATGGCGAGTATGGCAAAGGCACCGGGTGATTTTTCGGATACCGCCACTGTGATCGCCTCGCCCAAGGCATCCTGCATGCGGTTGCGGTTCATCATGCCGGTGAGGGGATCACAGTTGCTGAGAAAACTCATGTGCTGGTCGCGGGTGTGGCGTTCATTGGCTTTGCGCATGATGCCATAGACATCCATGGGATTGCCCTTGGCATCGGCAAACCATTTGCCAGTGTCTTCCACCCACATGGCAGCATCCGAGTCCCGGCCATCAGGCCGCAACATGTATTCGATTTCAAAGCCGACACCCTCGCCCGCATCGATGGACTTGGTATGCATGACAGCGTCATAGCGGCTGGTGAAGTTCTGGTTGTCGAGCAGGCTGGCAAAGGCCTTGCCGGTGGACAGGCAAACGGGCGACACAGCCAACAGGGATGGCGCATTGCCGCTCCATGAAATTCTGTCGGTGGGAATATGCCAGTGATAAGTGACGGCAGCGGCAGCATCCTGGGCCCTGTTTTGTCCTGCGATGTCCAGTTTGAATTCAGGCGGGCCGAAATCCACAGGTTCGGTGTTGCCGAAGGGAACTGATGGCCAATTGGCCGGATCGAAAGGTTTTGGCGCTGCCTCGCCAAAGGTCAGGTGGCTGGTCTGGAAAGCTTCGTCCTGCAGCGAAAATCCCTCGAATGGGGCACCATGGTTGTCTGGTGATTCCAGGAAATCACGAGAATCGGACAATGCTGACAAAAACGCCTCCAGATACTGGGTGGACCCTCGCGAAAATGCCCCGCAAGGATGTGCCACCGACCCATTTGGAGTGGCAGGTTAGGGCAGCACAGTAAATTTTCGGGCAAGTGGCATGCTTAATGGCGGGTTAATTCAACCCTTGTGTGAATTTCAGCATCTTGCGCGAGACGCGTCCAAAATTGCAGCATTCTTGCTGCAGTGCAATGAGAACCGCCAAAATGATATGCACAATTGTGATATCCAAGGCAATATTCAGGCGAAATAACTCACATTCGTTGCGCATTTGTCGTAAATTTGTAGATATTCACTCTCATAATGGAACTTTTCTACAGATGTTGTGTTATTAATTTCTCGTAAATCAACGAGTTAAACAACTGAATTGTAGGCATGCAAAATTTGCATTGCTATTTTTGCTGCACTGCACATATATCTCGGTTGTTGAAAGAACAGAAAACCACCCGGAAATCCGTCCGGTCCGAAACTTAATGAAAGGACTACACCATGTTTGAAACACTTAAAGCCCGCATCACCACCTGGAAGCGTTACAGCCGCACGGTCTCCGAGCTCACCGCTCTGTCGAACCGCGAGTTGGCCGACCTCGGCATCATGCGTTCGGACATCAACCGCATCGCCCGCGACGCCGTCCGCTAAACCCATTCTCTCCGAAAGGACATTATCATGTTTGAGAAACTCAAAACCCGTTACACCACGTACAAGAAGTATAGCCGCACCGTGGCTGAACTCGAATCACTGTCAAACCGCGATTTGGACGACCTCGGCTTCAGTCGTGGTGATATCAAGCGGATTGCCCGCCAGGCGGCAGTCTAATGACCAGCCTTTCCATCTTCGGCCGCTTGCTTGAGCGCCGGGCCCAACGAAAAGGCCATGAAGCCCAACGCCGTGCCTTCGACAGCCTGTCCGACAAGGATTTGGCTGACATGGGTGTAAAGCGATATCAACTGGGCCAATAGGCCCGGATGCAGACCTTGAAGCAAGGTCTTCCAAAAAGCACAGTTCCTCCCAAGGGGCATCGTTCAAACTGTCAGTGATGATGGGGCGGGCGGTGCCCCTAACTTTTCGGGCAGCTGGACAACATGGCATTTCCGTCCTACTAAATCAATGCCATGAACATTCAATTGCGCCCGCCCGGATTGTCCTACGTGACCCAAGCCGCTGAAGGCTTGCAGCGTCGCCGCTGGACGGTGGCTGAAATCGAAGCCATGGTTGTGGCCGGGATCATTGACGAAGACGAACGCTTTGAACTGATTGATGGAGACGTGGTGCCGATGTCACCCAAAGGAATTCGGCATGAGGTGATCAAGGTGTCATTGAACAAATGGTGGATGCGGCGCTTGCCTGATGGATTTGAATATGCACAGGAAACCACGTTCCGCCTCAATTCATCAGGCTTTTTGGAACCTGACTTCGTGTTCTTCTCCAGCGAAACCAGACTGAAAGATTTGAAACCCTCAAACACACTGCTCGCCGTCGAAGTGGCTGACAGCAG
>JANONM010000649.1:0-3591 GCA_031420855.1 Hyphomicrobiales bacterium | reverse complement strand
CGGCGCTTCGCGCCACCTTCTCCACTTGCGTGGAGAAGGGACAGTTTGTGCCAGCGGTCCCTTCTCCATCGCAGATGGAGAAGGTGCCCCAAAGGGGCGGATGAGGTCCCTTTCTGGCCACCGGCGACAATCCCAACCAGCGCTATTTCAGTGCGCTGACAATATCCGGAATCAGCAATTTCAAATTCTTTCCGGGGCAGGCGGTTTGTGCGACACCGCTGTGGAAGCCGATGTCTTTGTTTTCCACTTTGTAGTTTTGCTTCAGCCACGACAGCAGTGACTTCAACGCTGCCAGTTGTTCAGTTTTCGGCGTTTCGGTTTCGAAATTTCCCTCGACGACGATCTGGATATAGCCTGTGGGATCATAGCCCGTGTTGGTATCGCCGACGGCATTGATGTCGCGGCCCTCGGCAATCTTGCCATCTGCGGCAATGTAAAAATGATAAGGCACATCGGTCCAGGCCGGTTTCATGCGACCGTCGGCGAGCTTTTCCTTGTTCTGGGAAAAGCGTTGCAGACTTTTCATTTTTGATGCCACCAGTACATTGGGTTTCATTTTGGTGGCTGTGTGGTGAATTAGAATGGCACTTGGTTTGTGTTTGGTGAAATTGGGCAAAGCCGCCTTGGCTTGCCACGTCTTGCGATCCACCATTGTCGGCTTGTCAGCGGCATGGGCACTGGTGGTTGCCAAACACATGAACAGCACTGCGCAAACCGGATTACTGCGAAAGTTTGACATAGGCATCGCCCCTGAACTCCTTGGCCTGTGGCAGCATGTTGAGGGCTTGGCCACGGGTACCGGCATTGACCACAACCGAATAAAAACCATCAGCGAGGCCTGAATAATCATCGGTATCAATGATCATGGCGTCGAAGCCGAAGTTTCGGGCTTCGTTCAGCCGGGATCTGGCCTTGCCTTGTTGCGACTTGGGGAAACTGCCAAAGATGACTACCCAGCGCAATTTGGCAACCGTCCTGGGTTGCGGCTTCGGTTTGGGTTTTGGAGCGGGCGCTACTTCTTCCACTTCCGCTTCCGCTGGAGCCGGAACCGGCGTTACTTTTGCTTCAGGCTTGATTCTTTTGCGCAATTCGATAGCGCGTTGCAGGGCGAGTTGGCCATAAACCGACTTGGGATAACGATTTCCGACAATTTCAAGGGCGGCAACGCTATCCAGGGTTTTGACAGACTCCCAGGCCAGACGGGCTTCGGCATCTGGACTAGGTTTGGGTTCCGGTCGAGGTTCGGGGTCCGGTTCCGGCTTTGCACCATTTTCCAGAAAAGTAAAATTTGCCGGCAAGTCGTCATAGTAAGCAGGCCGTTGTTCGTGGCCGACAGATTTGGACAGCTTGTCAACTTCTTCGCGCACTGAAGCAGCGAGATCGCGCAATGCCATGCCGGGCTGGTCAAAGCGGCTCAGCAGAACGCGGGTGTATACGGAAGTTGGCGAAGTGTCGGCATCGTTCAAGCGGTCGAGGGCTGCCTGTCCTGAACCTGCTGAAAACATGATGAAGGTGCCCTTGGGTGGTTCAATGGCGCCGAGGCCGCGACTGCCACCCAGCGACCGTTTGCCGGATTTGGCAAAGGGATTGTCGCGACAAGCATCGATGATCAGGATACGAACGAAGGCACCCTTTTCGCCGAGGGTTTCCACCAGTGTCGAGAGCGACAATGATTCGGCTTTCAGAAGGTCAACCTGGCCACTTTCCGGCATTGGAATGTCGGCAGGCAGAAGATAGTTCTGGCCTGAAATTTCAACGCCGTGGCCAGAGTAATGGATCAATACCGTGTCACCGGGTTCAATCTGCTTGTAGAGGTTGGCAAGTGCCAGATTGAGTTTGCGACGATCAGCGTTGAAAGATTTTTCCACGGCAAAACCGAGGGTGGCCAGCTTGTCGGCGATGGCCGTTGCATCACCCACGGCTTTTTGCAGCTTCGGCACTTCCTGATAATCATCAATGCCAATCACGAGGGCAAGACGTTTTTCAGCTTGTGCTTCAGACACCGCAAACATGCAGAAGATCAGCAGCGCGGTGAACAACTGCACGAGGCGCATACTGCTCATTTGAATCATTCGCATGAGCTTTTCACAGTATCAGCATCAACAAAGCCAACGTCACCATCTCCCACTGCGATTTTCACCCATGGATGCGCTGACACAGGATTGATTGTCCTTTCAAGAATGCGTACATCAACGAAGTTGGCAAGTTCGCGGATCGATTCGAACTGTTGTGAATTCGGACCTGTCCTGAGATTGGTGAATGCCCCGTCACTATTGCACATCACAGCATCTTGGCCCGGTTGCGGTGCTGATTCCCGCTGTTGGTTTGAGAGATTGCAGTTGCGGCTGACCAATTCGGAGTCGACAAAACCAACGTTGTTTTCGCTACGCACCTTGTACCAAAGTTGGCCAGAGGCCGGATTGTTGGTTGTCCCGATCACGGTCAGAGTACCGAAATTGAATATCTTTTCTATTCTGTTTTCGATTTTAGGATTGGGGCTGGAACGCAAGTTTGCGCTATCACCACCGGCATTGCACACCTGCACGTCAAATTCCGCGAACTTGTTTGGCTTTGGGGCAGGGGGAGGGATGACAACAGCAACAAGGCAAGTGGGCTGCACCAGATCGCCATCGACAAAACCCGTGCCTGAATCCCACTGGATTTTTTTCCAGATGTGGCCGCTGACGGGATTGGGCACATTGCCATCCAACACTTGCACACGCTGCTGATTTTTGAGAGTTGCCACAAAAACAAATTTCTCTTTGTTGGGGCCGCTGCGCACATTGGCAATCCCCAGGGTTTGATTGCAGATCACGCCCGAAATCGGCTCTAACGCGATTCTCTCATCTTCGAGCTTTTTCGGCGTGGGTTGCTCTTGTTCACTGTTGCCGATTTCCTCAATGGCCGACAGCAGCTCCGGCTCTTCAGCTTCCATGCGTTTCAGCACGGCCTTAACATCAGATAGCCGTGTGTTGGGCGGCACCAGATTGGTATCCACATTGTTGCGCTGACATTCGGCGACGAAGGCTTCGGTGGAAAATTCTGTGGCTGAAAGCCCATGGGCATAGACCCCGCCGCAAACGCCACCGTTGGTGATCTTGCAATCGCCGACCACGCCGCCAGCCAGCGAAAGGGCGGGGATGACAGCAAATGTTTCATCGTTTTGGTTGGTAAAAATGCGGTGCGGGCTGATTGCGGCAATGCGTTGGTATTCGGCCAGATCATTGGTCCGGCTCGACGACGGCAGCTGGCCGAGGCCGTAGAGATAACCATTGATACAACTGTTGACCGCCATGGCTTTGGTGATTTTGGCAGGCGCATAAACCACGCTGGCCAGTGTGATGTCCAACAATTCAATCGCCTCAACCGCGGTTGCGTCATACAGGCTGTGCTGGGCGTCATTGGTCGTGAGGTAGGGGCGTATCGACTCTGGCACAACAAAACTCGTCAGGATGGCATCAAGCTGCTTCAAACCCTCGTCCAGCGTCGCCTGGATTTCTGGCGTGCTTGCCAACTGGCCACTGCGGCTGAACGGCGCATGAAAGCCGAGGGCTGCCCCTGATTCAAGACTGCGGTCGGCATTGACATCGC
>JANONM010000648.1:0-6618 GCA_031420855.1 Hyphomicrobiales bacterium | reverse complement strand
CAGGTTTCAAATACTGTCCCTTCTCCACGCCTTCGTGGAGAAGGTGCCCCAACAGGGCGGATGAGGTCCCTTGGTTGGAAACTGTTGACGGCGACTGCCGTCCGCTACTTCTTCATGCCGTTTTGCAAGCCGCGAAAGCGCTGGGCGAGAGACAGGACATTGGAGACGCCCTTGGTGATTTCTGCCGATTCATCAGCCGATAGTTTGTTGGCCGATCCGGCAGATGAATGCGCACTGCGTTCGAACGCTCGATCCTGTTCGATGGACTCGAATGGATTGCCCGAATTGTTGAACCTTGCCTGGAATGCGTTGGCTGCTGCTGGACGTTCCAGCGGTGTCACGCTGCCGACGTAGACATTATCGGCCGCTGGATTGACAATCGACTGGGGCGTGAATGCCGCTTGTGATGGCGAGAAGTCAACATCAGCGCTGGCCGTGATGCGATTGACTGAACCCTGCATGGTTGTTTGCCGGTGTGCTTGCTGGTGTTCCGGTCCGGATTGGCTTGGAACAAACATGTGAACAATATCCCGCAAGGCCTTGGCTTCATTCTCGAGGTTCAAGATGCGCTGGTCTTTGGCCATCAGGATATTGTCGGCGTGGGACTGGAGCTGTTTCAGCTTTGTGGCTTCGACCTCATTTTCCGAAGCCTTGGCCCATGCTGTGTTAATGGCTTTGACGTTTTCTTCAATCTGGACATTCAAGGCAGTCAGTTGTTCGCCCTTGTCGCGCGACTTGTTGATGAGTTCGGTAATTTCATTTTGTGCAGCTGCCAGTTTGGCGGTGAGATCGAGCACACGGTTGCGGTTGCGCGACACTTCTGCCATTTGCTCGGCCAAGCGCATTTTCATGTCGGTGACACCACTTTCGAGCTTGCGGGCCATGATGGCTTTTTCAGCCCTCAAGCTGTCACGGTCAGCCTGAAGCTCGCGAATGGCCACGGGAAGATGTCGTTTTTGTTGCCAACCGCTCCAGCGGCCCAGAATTGACCAGGCCGCACGACCAAACATCAGGATGATCAGAAGGGCTGCGCAAAAGCCCAGGAAAAACAACATCAGCGTCTCAGTTTGAGACATTACACCACCCACTTTACCCTTTAAGCATCTGTTAAGTATGAAGATGCAAGGCATACACCAAGACCGTGTATCGCGTGGCTAACAAAGAGTAAACAAGAAGCTGATGGTAAACGGGCTGGAGAATTTCAGAACGGGTTCCAGGTGGGATTGCCGGAATATTTGAGATAGCCGATATTGGCACCCAGTCTGGCACCGACGCCCGTGCGGATGGGGGCTAGAATTATGTTGTCCTTGCGCTGGAAGTTTACGCCCATGCCGCCCACCAGATAGGCGGAACCTTCCACGCCACCGAAGCGTTCGTAAAGGTCTTCGGGGGAGTGGGAGCCGTAAACCAGGGTCAAGGTGCGGGCACCATTGCCGCCAAAATCCCAGCCAATCGAAGGGCCTTGCCAGTAGATTTTCTGGTTGGTGCCGTCTTTGTAGTAAATCGTTCCTTCGCCGAACCGGAGGCCGCCGATAAAGGCGCCTGCACCTTCTTCGCCGACAATGTAAGCGGTGGGCTCACCCTGGCTTTGAAATACATATTCAATGGCCTGGCCAACGCCACGGCTGGCCTTGCCAAAGAATTGATGACCCTGGACCATGATTTCATCAGGCGAAAAAGTTGTTTTGGCCCGTTTTTTGGCTTTTGTAACACTGGCCGTGGTTTGGGCTTCTGCCATGGGCAAGCAGAGACCGGCAACGGCCAACAGGCTTGTTGCAGCAAATAGTGTTTTGAGAAATGATCTGCGGGCTGGAGACATGGGTACACCTCAATTAATCGGGACCACCTTCAGCCCAATCCGTGGCGAGGGTGGGGCAAAAGTCCGTCCTTGAAGTGTTTTAACGCGTGCAACTTTCGGCTTGGTTAACGGAATGCAAACTGCGCCATTAGGCTGAGGCGATAAACGCCGGGTTGTCAAAGCCGCGATCAGCTTTGCCATAGATGAGCGGGGTCTGGTCGAGCTTGAGCACTTTGCCGCCAGCCGCCTCCAGCACGGCCTGTCCCGCTGCTGTATCCCATTCCATGGTGCGGCCAAAGCGCGGATAGAGATCGGCTTTGCCTGCGGCGATCAGGCAAAACTTCAATGAGGAGCCAGCAGATGACAGCGACTTTACCTTGCGGGTCGCCAGATATTCAGTCGTGGCAGCGTCCATGTGTGAACGGCTGGCCACTATAGTAAGGCCATCGGCAGGTTCACTTCGAACTGCAATCGGTTGCCACGCGACATCGGGCAGAGATTGTTCAATGGCAAGCAACCCAAAAGCGGCACCCGTTCCCGCCTGTCCGTAATAGATCTGATCGGTTGCCGGGGCATAGACAACGCCAGAAATCGCCTTGCCTTGATAAATACGCGCAATGTTGACGGTGAACTCACCATTGCGGGAGAGAAATTCCTTGGTGCCGTCCAAAGGGTCAACCAGGAAGAACGCGTCGCCCAGATGCGGAAGTTTTCCGGCTGCCGCTGCTTCCTCGGCCAGAACGGGAATCTCTGGCCAATGCTTGGCCAGCCCCGCCAGGATGATTTTCTCGGCCAGTGCGTCGGCTTCGGTGACAGGAGAAAGATCGGCCTTGGTCGCAACGGCAAAATCGCTGGCATAAATCCGCATGATTTCACGGCCCGCAGCTTGGGCGAGGTTCAGCAGAAGCACGATGTCAGCGGGCGGGCCGAGGTTGGTCACTGGGTTGATCACAGGGGAAATCACAAATCGAGGAAAAGCTTCGGTGTCTATGGATGAAAGTCGCAAGGCGCGTCAATGCGGAATTCTGTCTCCAGATTTGTTATAGGATTGAACCGAATCAGTGATTTGCCATTTTTCCCGGGGGAAACCATCGTCATGGACCAAAAACTATCCGATCTCGATCTTGCGTCACTGCTGTGTTCGCGCGTCTGCCACGACATTATTTCGCCCGTCGGTGCCATCGCCAACGGACTGGAATTGATGGACGACCCTGAAACCGATGCCGCCATGAAAGCCACGGCCCTTGATATGGTGCGCTCTTCAGCCAGAACCGCAACAGCCAAACTCAAGTTTTGCCGGATTGCCTTTGGCGCATCAGGATCGGCGGGCGCCCACATCGACATGGGGGAAGCTGGCGAAGTAGCCAAGGATTTTGTGGGTGAGGAAAAAGTCAAACTGGATTGGCGGGCACCGCGTGAGAACCGGCCCAAGGCCGAGGTGAAACTGCTGCTCAACATGTTGTTGCTGGGCATTGCGGGTATTCCCCGCGGTGGTGTTGTCACTGTGACTGCCGAGGGGCGGGTTTTCAAAGTTTCAGCCACGGGTGACCGGGCAAAACTGCCGCAAGCCATGGTTGATGTGTTGCATGGCACAACCCCGCTGGAAGGCCTGGATGCCCGTTTGGTCCAACCCTATTATACGCGGCTTATGGCCCACCAGGCGGACCTTGCCATCACCATGGTCATGGAAGGCGATAATACAGTCGCTGTAAATGCCGTTGCGGCAGAAGCCTTCCATTAACGTTGTTTGCGGACCGACCGGCGTCCGGGATAATTTTACCTAACATTGCAAGGGGTAGCAGAGAGTTGAAATACTAGAGCGGCAGGAAGAAATCAACAGGATAACGGTGACACTCCTGGACTGCACCCCATAAGTGAGACACGTATAACGGTGACACTCCACAAAATTATTTACTGCAACGATAACGGTGACACTCCACAAAATTATTTACTGCAACAATGGGATTGAGGTGAAGCAGCTTAAAATTTCTGGCGTGAGGCTGAATGGTGGATCAAAAATGGGCAGCAGCGGAATTTTCTGGAGCACCCCACCCCCGGCCCCTCCCCACTTCGTGGGTTGGGGTGAAAAATCCGCGTCTACTCACCTCAACCCGCCTTAAGGGAGGGCAGGGGTAGGTCGGTTGAGACCTGCACGCATATTGTGCACTGTCACCGTTATTTATTTTATGCACTGTCACCATTATCTGCACTGCACCATTATCTGCACAGTCGCCGTTATCTATTTTATGCACTGTCACCGTTATACAATCGCGCTTCGCCCACGCATATCCGGCGAGGCCCGGCGACGTAAAACGCTCCAGTTCTCAGGACTATTTGACCGGAGTGCGGTGCTCTGACATTTCAAGAGCCTGCATTGACAACTGTTCAGCCGAGGCTCACAATCATGTTGTCGGGCACTTGGTGGGTGTCGGATGGTTCCAGCTAGTTGCCGATGGAGGTGACGCCATGGTGCTTTCGAGACAATTGTTCCGGTTGGCGCTTTTTGCGATGTGCTGCGCAGTTATTGCAAGCGCACCAGCGATAGCAAGTGAACTGACTGATGCCTTGAAAGCCAGAGACGTGGCACAGGTCCACAGCCTTCTCGCCACGGGGGCTGACGTGAACGAAAAGGTCCGTGGCGAATACCCGCTCAATATAGCTGCGGTTTTTGGACCTGCCGAGTTGGTCACGGTTCTGCTTGATGCAGGGGCGGACATTGAGAGGCCGGATCGCAATGGCTTGCGCCCGCTGCACAATGCGGTCCTCTCCGGGCATAAGGACATTGTGGCGCTGTTGCTCAAGCGGGGCGCGGCGGTCAATTCGAGGGATAATCAAGGCCGAACGCCACTGCTGGGTTTCGCGGCGTCCGCCGGAAGCAACTTGGGCATTGCCCAAATCTTGCTTGCCGCCGGAGCTGACCCGGAAATTGAAGAAACGCTTGATCAATTGCGTGCCATCGACTTTGCCGCAATCAACGGGGAAGTGGAATTGGCCAAACTCCTGTTGTCAGCCGGTGCCGATGTCAACCACAGGCAAGGCGGTTTCTGGGGCGAGACGGCACTTATGCACGCCGTATTCCATGACCGCCTCGACATGGTGAAGCTGCTCATTGCGCAAGGGGCAGATGTCAAACTGACCAACAAGCAGGGCCAAACTTCCCTGTACTATGCAGCGGCGAAGCCTGCAATGATGCAACTGTTGATAGAAGCTGGAGCGCGATGAATACTTTGTCACGCTGCGGGAGCCATTTAGACCTGCTCCTCACACAGGGCGGGGGATCACTGGAGGGAATATGAGCAAATGTGTTTTGTTCGCCTGGATACTGATTGCAACGGTATCCCACGCTTTTGCGGGCCCGCTTCACGACGCTGTCAAGGGCGGTGATATTGCAAAGGTGAAGCAGTTGATTGCCAGCGGCGAGGACGTCAATCAGAACCAAAGGAACCTTGGCACGCCATTGCATCAGGCAAGTTTGTGGGGAAACAGGGAGATGGCCGAGCTGCTTATTGCCCTTGGTGCCAACGTCAACGCCGACAACAAGATATTCGGCACCCCGCTTTATGTGGCAGCCCGAAAGGGCAATGAAGGCGCGGTTGCCGCGCTGATTGTCGGCGGTGCGGATGTAGGTGCGCGTTGGAAGGATGGAACAACCGCGCTGCATGCGGCTGCCGAAGGTGGCCATGCGGGTGTCGTTGATCTCCTTGTCGCCAATGGTGCCGATGTAAACGCTCGCAGCGCCGATACTGAAGTGAAAAAGGAATTTCCTGGATATGTCGGCTACCCCGCACTCCATTCAGCCGCCTTCAGTGGCCACTTTGGTATTGTCGAACTGCTCCGAGTCTACGGCGCGCGAGGCCCAACTGTGGAACCGGTCGCGGAACTCCTCGCATCTGCTTCGCCGAGCGAAGGTGAGAGGATATTCAATTTGACCTGCAATTACTGTCACCGTATCGATCAAGGGGGTTTGAGCAGCATCAAGACCAATCTTTGGGGAATTCTTGGTCAGAAAAAAGCAGGTATCGAAGGTGCCAGCTACTCCACGGCGTTTGCCCGGCTGCAGGGCACGTGGACACTGGCCGAGTTCAACGCTTTCATCGCTGCGCCCATGGATTATGTGCCAGGCACCAAGATGCGTTTCAACGGTTTCAAGGACCCGGCAACACGGGCTAACCTCATTTCCTACTTGCGCACCATGAGTGACAACCCGCTGCCACTTCCTCCATTGGTGCCTGCCCAGAAATAGTTTGAAAGCGAGTTCAACGGGCATTCAAATGCGGGAATGGTGGTAAATATTGAACAACGTGATTGCGGCGGCACGCCAAAATATTCGATTTGGCTGCCAGAGAAGTTCCACTTCAAAACACAAAAGGCACCCCTTCGGGTGCCTTTTTCGTTTCGTCCGTGTACTGAAGCTCAAGCAATCCGGAGCATTTCTGCTTCTTCATGCCCGGCCATCGGGGGTGCGCCGTCGCGGAGCACGTAGCCGCGGCCCCAGACGGTTTCGATGAAGTTTTTGCCCATGGCGGCGGCGGCGAGTTTTTTGCGTAATTTACAAATGAACACGTCGATGATCTTGAGTTCGGGTTCGTCCATGCCGCCGTAGAGGTGGTTGAGGAACATTTCCTTGGTCAATGTCGTGCCCTTGCGCAAGGAGAGCAGCTCCAGCATCTGGTATTCCTTGCCGGTGAGATGCACGCGCTGGCCGCCGACTTCGACTGTCTTGGTATCGAGATTGACCAGTAGTTCGCCGGTGAGAATGACCGATTGGGCATGGCCCTTGGAGCGGCGAACCACGGCGTGGATGCGGGCCACCAGTTCGT
>JANONM010000647.1:0-2320 GCA_031420855.1 Hyphomicrobiales bacterium | reverse complement strand
TCTCTGGGGGGCGCTGCGGCCTTTGGCTGGTGGGGCGACTTCGGTTTTTGTGTCGGCCCGGACGATCCGTGAATTGTTTCGTGTGTTGACAGATCAATATCCCGGCATGGAACGCCACATCAAGGCTGGCGTTGCCGTATCCATTGGCGGGAAAATCTATCGGGACCAATGGGACACAGCCTTACCTGCGGACCAGGAAATCTACCTGATGCCGCGCGTCCCCGGTGGCTGATGGCCCCATCATTAACTCTTGCCAAGGTTCGTCTTTCGATGTCTGATGTTGCAAAGGGATATCGGCGATGGTCTGGTTTCATCGGGCACTTGAACAACGTTTCCTGGCCCTGACATTGGCTATGGCAGCCAGCCTGTTGATGGTGGTTGCATTGCTGTTTCTGCCGGACTGGCGAAATTCGCTTTGGTTGCCGTTGTTGGTGTCTGGCGGTCTTGCACTGATTGGGCTTCGTGACCTCATCCAAAGCAAGCGGGCGATCTTGCGCAACTATCCGATCATTGGCCACCTCAGGTTTTTCTTCGAAAAAATCCGCCCGGAAATGCGCCAGTATTTTTTTGAAGCGGATACGGATGGCAGACCTTTTCCGCGGGAAAAACGCGCCATCGTCTATCAGCGGGCCAAGCTGCAACTCGACAAGAAACCGTTTGGCACGCAAGGTGATGTCTATGCCGAAGGGCATGAATGGATGTTGCATTCCCTCGCCCCCAAGGATGTGGCGCGCCATGATTTTCGCATCATGATTGGTGGCACTGATTGCAAGCAGCCCTATTCAGCCTCTGTGTTGAATATCTCTGCCATGAGCTACGGCGCACTTTCGGCCAATGCCATTCAGGCGCTCAACCGGGGTGCCAAGGCCGGAAATTTTGCCCATGACACGGGGGAAGGTTCGGTCAGCGACCATCACCGCGCAGGTGGCGGCGACCTGATTTGGGAAATTGGTTCGGGATATTTTGGTTGCCGCAATCTGGACGGCAGTTTCAGCGAAGAGAAATTTACGGTCAATGCCGTTGATCCACAAATCAAGATGATTGAAATCAAGCTCAGCCAAGGTGCCAAGCCCGGTCATGGTGGCGTGCTGCCCGGAGCCAAAGTAACAGCGGAAATAGCAGCCATTCGGGGCGTGGAAATTGGTGTGGATTGCATTTCTCCGGCACGGCACGGGGCATTTTCAACGCCGCTTGAACTCATTCACTTCGTCGCGAGGCTGCGCGAATTGTCGGGGGGCAAGCCTACGGGTTTTAAGCTTTGCATCGGTCATACGGTGGAGTTTCTGGCCGTCGTCAAAGCCATGCTGGAAACCGGCATCACGCCGGATTTCATCGTGATTGATGGCAAGGAAGGCGGCACGGGTGCGGCCCCTGCCGAATTCATCGACAATCTTGGCATGCCCTTGCGCGATGGCCTGGCCTTTGCCCATTCGGTGTTGATCGGGGCAGGCCTGCGCTCAAAAATAAAACTGGGCTGTGCCGGAAAAATCATCACGGGCTTTGACATGGCACGGGCCTTTGCCCTGGGGGCAGACTGGTGCAACGCAGCGCGCGGTTTCATGTTTGCCGTGGGCTGCATCCAGGCGCAGGCCTGCCATACGGGCCACTGTCCGACGGGTGTAACAACGCAAGACCCGTTTCGTCAGAGGGCCATTGTGGTGACCGACAAGGCCCAGCGCGTCAAAAATTTCCATCGTGAAACCGTGAAGTCGATGGGTGAACTCCTGGCGGCGGCGGGCATGGATGATCCACGGGATTTGCGCCCCCACCACATTCTCCGGCGGGTCGGTGATGGCCGGGTTGTCAGCCTCGCGCAACAGTTTCCTGAAATGCAACCGGGTGCATTGCTGGGCAAGGACATTCCAACAGCAATTGAACCGTTCTGGCGGGCGGCGCGGGCTGACAGGTTTTCATAACGCCGTTATCAATAGGCCACGCCGTCATTCAACTTCATCATGCCACGGATCAATTTGAAACCTGTCCAAATCAACAACACCACAAAGGCAGGCCAGGTGATGATGATGCCGATGCCGAGCGTGAGCCAAGTCACGGCAATCAGGATCAGGCTGGCTATCAGGTTGATGGTCATCACCCGTTTGATGTTGGCGAGGTGACTGCCGAAAATCGTGGCTTCGGCTTGCTTGAGGCGCGATGAGGCCAGCACAATCACGGCAATGCAGCCCAGGAACAAGATCGTGCCCGAAATTTCACCCAAGGTCAGCGCTGCGATGGCAGCCGAGCCAATGTAAAGCACCCAGCTCAAGGCTTCAAAACCTTGGGGGTTACGTTGTAATGCCTTGCTGGGATCAATGGCCATGGT
>JANONM010000646.1:0-1504 GCA_031420855.1 Hyphomicrobiales bacterium | reverse complement strand
ATCCTTCAGCCAGAGCTTGCGGATCGAGGTCGACAGATTGATGTAGAGCTTGTCGTTGTGGACAGTCCAAGCCTCAGGATCTCCCGGTGCGGTTGATCCCTTGGCTGCGGCATAAGCACAATAGCCACCAAATTGCGGGGCATATTTCTCCGGAGCCGCTTTGAACAATTCCAGGTTTTCTGCCGATGAAAATTGCCAACTGGCGCCTTTCCACTTTGTTGAATGTTCCAGCTTTCCTGCAATTGGGCCGGATTTTGCAAAGTACGAAACAGCATCCCAGCCACTGAGGGCTGCAGCCTTTTCTTCATCGACATAAACTTCAGCCTCGGCAGCCTGAGCGGGTTGAATGTATAGCCATGGTAGTGTGGCCAGAGAAACCTTCAAAATTGTTCTGCGGTGCATTGTTCAAACTCCTGTTATGTTCAGAAGTTATTTGTGATGGCTGCGCCCGTCCAATCACGACATGGGTTGCAGCATCACATCACAGTGAGGGTCGTACTTTTTAAATGCAAATTGTTCTTTATTCCGAACGAAAACCATCCTATATTAACCTTGTAACAATGAGCGGAGGCCGACATGGCATTACAACTTGGCGATATTGCACCGGACTTTGAAGCGGACACCACTGAGGGCCGCATCAAGTTTCATGATTTTATCGAAGGTGGCTGGGTTGTTCTGGTATCTCACCCCAAGGATTTCACGCCAGTCTGCACCACAGAACTTGGAGCCATGGCTTTGAAATCAGGCGAATTTGACAAGCGTGGCGTCAAGCTGATCGGCATATCCGTTGACAGCGTCGACGATCACTTGCGCTGGAAAAACGATATCAGGGATGTGACGGGTGCCGAGGTAACCTATCCGATGATCGGCGACAGCGAAATGTCGGTGGCCAAGTTGTATGGCATGATCCATCCCAATGCCTCCGGCACAGCCAAGGGCCGCACCGCTGCTGACAACGCCACGGTGCGCAATGTCTTCATCATCGGACCAGACAAGCGGATCAAGCTGATCCTCACCTATCCCATGAGCACGGGCCGAAATTTCGATGAAATCCTGCGCGTCATCGATTCGTTGCAGCTGACGGCGACGAAATCCGTGGCAACACCAGCAGATTGGAAACCCGGTGATCAGGCGATCATCCTGGCCTCAATTTCAGACGAAGCCGCCAAGGAAAAATTCCCGCAAGGCTGGAAAACTGTGAAGCCCTATTTGCGTCTGGTTGATGTGTAGTAAGGGGCAAAATTCCCCAACTCTCAATTGCCTGAAGCTGTAATGGCACCACTGGTCCTGGTTTCGGTCAGGGCCATCCAGCGGCGCGGATCCTGTTGGGATTGGCGCTTCAGGAACGCATAACCGGTTTCGCTCCACAGCAGGATTTCATTGCGGCGGTTGTCCAATATGAAGTCACCAGCCTTGGTCGCAACCGTCAAAACCGCATGGCCTTCGTGGCGCTCATCGAGCACAACAGTGATCAACAGCGCACCTGAGTCAAAACCCAGATTTT
>JANONM010000645.1:0-1768 GCA_031420855.1 Hyphomicrobiales bacterium | reverse complement strand
AATGCATTCAGCAAGAAGTTTGAAAGCCATGTTCACATGATTGCAATCTGGTCTGTCTGGTATAATTGGGTTCGCGTTCACAAGACTTTGCGTGTTTCACCTGCCATGGCTGCAAATCTGACAAACACGCTTTGGTCATGGGAAACAATTGTTGCCAAGATGGATGAAGTGGCACCAAAGCCCGGTCGCCCAAAGATTTACAAGAAGCAGATTTCCAAATGACCCACTACCCAAAATGCGTTTGCCTTGCCTCTATTGAAAATCTTGCATATCATTCAGAGAGGCGGCATGCTCACAAGTACCAAAATTTATGGAGCACTGAACGATGCCTGATTTCGCGCCCTATTTGAACATCATCCTGGTTGCTGGCGTATTGCTGATGGCAATCCTGGCGCTGCTGGTCTTGATCAAGATTTTTGGGGGCAGTGTCAAGGGCCGCAAGGGTTCGCGGCTCGGCATCAGCGAGTATTACGAAATTGACAAGACCCGCAGGTTGGTGCTGCTGCGCCGCGACGACACGGAACACCTGGTTCTGATCGGTGGTGCCCAGGATGTGGTGATAGAGCATGGCATCGGCTCGCCGCTGCTGACTGAGGAAACACCACAGCCCGCCGCCCTGCGTCAGGCTCCCCGCCCTGCGGTGTTTGGGGCCCGTCGTCCTCCCTTGCGCACGGTTGACGGCACCATCGAAATGCCACCCCCCAGAAATCCGCAATTGTAGGACGCATTAAGTCCTTCATTCGAACGGTGGCGATATCAACAAGCCTCCATCACTTGACAGCCTGTTCATGCCGCGTGGACGGGCATTGGGTGTGCCGGCCCCGAAATGCCGTTCAAATATTTCGCCATAATTGCCGACAGCGCTGACCACCTTGGCGGGCCATCCCTTGTCCAACCCCAAGCCAAGCGACGAGGCTGATTGTCCGGCGCCCAGAAATTTGGCACCATCGTCCAAGGTGCTGGCATTGGCGGATGAGGCCTTCTGTGCATCAATGCCCAATGTTTCGGCACAGACCAATGACCACACGGTCCACCGCACCACTTGCAGCCAATTGCCGTCTCCCTGACGCACGACAGGCCCGTAAATCTTAATGCCACCCCGTGGTCCGTCGTCAAAAAATGTTGGCGTGACAAATATCAGACCCTGCGTGGTGTCGTTTGAAAGGCTGAGCTGCGGCCCCCTCGGCAACAGGTCAACCTCGCCGCTTTGCAGCGCCACCACCATTTCGTCGTCCTTCAAACCAACAAAATTGACCTTGCGCGGATCCCCAATGATGGCAGCGGCGATGGCCCTGCAGATGTCCACATCAAAGCCCGACCATTGGTAAGCCTTGTCACGCAGCGAAAAGCCAGGCCGCTCGGCAACCACCCCGCAAGCCAAAACGCCGCTCGCCCGCACATCATCAAGGGTGCGGGCCTGACAAGCCACAGTCAAAACCAGCAACAAGGGCAAGGCGATGCAGAACTTCATGAGCCGAGTGCACATCTTCACACCAGTTGCCGTCAAGCCCAAAAAAACAACCCCGGCGGCTGCCGGGGTTGAACTTGTCTTATTCCGAAACGGTTGGTGGGGTCGGCGGTTGCCGTTCGCTCATAAAGCGGTCAAACTCCGTCTGGTCTTTGGCCATGCGCAATTTTGCCAGATGTTCAGCAAAGGCTTTTCGTTCGTCATCAAGCTTGCGGCGCTCGGCTTCCAGCTTCTCCAGCTGTTCCTTGCGGTAGGCATCGAAAGCTGCATTGCCCGAACTTGGGCCGGACTGCCATTGGC
>JANONM010000644.1:0-7376 GCA_031420855.1 Hyphomicrobiales bacterium | reverse complement strand
CAGGTGCTGACGCACGGCTTCATCATGGGTGAAGACGGCAAGAAAATGTCGAAATCGTTGGGCAACGTCGTGGCCCCGCAGGATGTAATGAAAACTTCAGGCGCTGACATTTTGCGCCTCTGGGTGGCCTCATCGGATTATTCCGATGATATTTCCATTGGTCCAGACATCATCAAGTCCAACACCGAGAACTACCGCAAACTGCGCAACACCTTTCGCTATATTCTGGGTGCCGTCGAAGGCTTGCAGGATTGGGAGCAGGTCTATTGCAAGCAGATGCCGGAACTTGAACGCTACATTCTGCATCGCCTTTGGGAAGTCGATCAAACCGTGCAGGCTGCCTACAAGGTTTATGACTACAAAAAGGTGACAGCCACGCTGTTGCAATTCATGAACACGGACCTGTCGGCCTTCTATTTCGATATCCGCAAGGACGCGCTTTATTGCGATCCCTGGTCCAGCAACAAGCGCATGTCCTGTCGCTCGGTCATCGACCAGTTGTTCCATTGCCTCACCACCTGGTGGGCACCCATTCTGGTTTTCACCATGGAAGAGGTGTGGTTGCAGCGCTTCAACGGTGAGGGATCATCCGTCCATCTCATGCCCTTCGCAAAATCACCGCCCGAATGGCGCGATGATGCGCTGGCAGCAAAGTGGGACAAAATCCGCGCCGTCCGCAGCATCGTGACAGGCGCACTCGAAATCGAACGCGCCAACAAAACCATCGGCTCATCACTGGAAGCCGCGCCCAAGGTACATGTGCAAAAAGCATCGTCAGAAGCTCAGGCATTGCGCGATTGCGAATTCGCTGAAATCTGCATCACCTCGGCCATCGAAGTGATCGAAACCGAAACCCCAGGAGTGACAGTCAACTTCGCCAAAGCCGAAGGTGCGAAATGTGCGCGGTCGTGGAAGTTTTCGAAAGACATTGGTTCCGACAAAGAATTCCCCGACATCACGCCGCGAGATGCCGATGCTGTTCGCGAATGGCAGAAGCGGTTTGGGAAAACGGTGTGAGATTGCGTATTGTGTCCACTAACTTCTCCGCACCCACCCAAGGGCTATCGCATGTGGCCAAAGGGACCTCATCCGCCCCTTCGGGGCACCTTCTCCAACTTCGTTGGAGAAGGGACAAAACCCGGCGAATCGTCCCTTCACCACGTCAGTGGAGAAGGTGGATCGGGCGAAGCCCGAGACGGATGAGGTCTCTTTGGTCACCATATGCGATGGCCCTGGCAACTACCCAATGACCATCATCGGCCCCTTCACACGCCTTGGCGCATTGATCGCGATCCTCGTCTTTGCCGCTGATCAACTTTCCAAATACTGGATTCTTCGTATCATCAATCTGGATGAGCGCGAACCAGTCCAAATCACCCCATTCATGGACCTCGCCATGGCTTGGAACCGTGGCGTATCTTACGGACTGTTGAGCACCAAAACGCAAGTGCTGCTGATCATCCTGAGTTTGGTCATCAGCTTTTTCATCGTGCTATGGTTGGCCAAGACCACGCACCCCATGGCCGCAGCGGCATTTGGCCTCATTCTGGGCGGGGCCATCGGCAATGCGCTGGATCGCGCCATACATGGAGCAGTAGCGGACTTTGTCCATCTGCATTGGGGAACCTGGAGTTGGTATGTCTTCAATGTGGCGGATATTGCCATCGTTGCAGGTGTGGCACTTCTGATTTATGATAACCTCTTCTTGGGCCCAAAAGCCTGAAGCCATGCTTTCGCCGGATTTCTGCGGCAACGGAATATGAATGAAACGAATTTTTGATATGCGGGCAATTTATCTCATGGCGCTGCTTGGCGGAGCATCGCTGTTGGCAGGTTGTTCCACGGGTCTGCTGGGCGGCGGCAACAACAAGATGGGTGGACCAACCGCAACCCAGACAGTTCCTGTGGGCAATAACCTCGCCTTGCCGCCGGATTTGTCTCTTCCACCTCCCGGACAAACGGCGGATAGCTATCAGCCCAATAAGGCGCAAGGCGACTCTGTCGATCAACCCTACGATTCAGCAGCGTTAGACCCGGCTCCCGTTGCACCCGCCGTAAAACGCGATATTTATGCCGAAAACAATATTTCCAAGTTGAAGCCTGACGGCACCGAAAAATCCCCTACCGAGTTGTCCAAGGAACTCAAGGCCGCCTTGCTGGTCAAAAAGCGCCAGCAAAATCCGCGCTATGGCACGATATTTAACATTGGCAGTGTCTTCTCCGACAACTGAACTTGGTTGACATCTGGGCTTCGGCTAAGCTGATGCCATGAGAATCCGCAGACTTTCCCAAGGAACCGTCAACCGCATCGCGGCCGGCGAAGTGATTGAACGGCCCGCCAGCGCCGTCAAGGAACTGGTGGAAAATGCCATCGATGCCGGAGCCTCGCAAGTTGATGTGGTGTTTCGCGGTGGTGGCAAAAACCTCATCCGGGTCAGCGATGATGGTTTTGGCATGACATCAGCTGAATTGGCATTGGCCGTCGAACGCCATGCCACTTCGAAAATTCCGGATGATGATCTGGTCAATATCGCAACCCTTGGATTTCGCGGTGAAGCCCTGCCATCCATCGGCAGCGTGGCCCGCCTTTCGTTGACATCAGTGCCGCATGGCACGGCTGAGGCCCATGCCATCACCGTTGAAGCGGGCCATGTATCGGGGCCTGTGCCAGCCCGAATGGCCAAGGGAACCGAAGTTGATGTGCGCGACTTGTTTTTTGCAACACCGGCCCGATTGAAATTTCTAAAGACTGACCGCAGCGAAAATGCCGAAGGTCTGGACGTGGTCAGGCGTTTGGCTTTGGCCCATCCGGAGATTGGTTTTTCCTTCGTCACTGAAGAGCGGCGCTGGCTGGATGCCAATGGTGGCGAAAGCCGGGAAGACCGGGTGGCGCGAATCATGGGCCGGGATTTCATGGACAATGCCATCGCGGTGGATGCGACAGCCGAAGATATTTCGATCACAGGCTATGCCGGACTGCCAACATTCCAGCGGGCGCAAGGCACACTGCAATATGCTGTGGTGAATGGCAGGCCGGTGAAAGACAAGCTGATCGCCGGAGCGATTCGCGGTGCTTATGTGGATGTGATGCCACGGGGGCGCTTTCCGGCAGTGGTGCTTTACCTCACTTGCGACAAGTCCCGGGTTGATGTGAATGTCCATCCCGCAAAAACCGAAGTGCGGTTCCGCGATCCGGGTTTCGTCCGTGGACTGATTGTTTCCGCCATCCGCCGGGCCTTGGCAGGGCAGGGGGCAAGGCCCGATACCATGGCCAGCCGGGATACTGCTTCTGCCTTCACCAGCCTTCGCCCATCCATGCCACCGGCAATGAATTGGCAGCCGCAAAGCGAAGGTTTGTCGCGCCAGCAGTTTGCCGAAACGGCGCAAGCCGCCTTGGCCATGAATCTGCCGTTGGCATTCCCTGCGGAAATGGAAATTCCGGCTTCATCGGACTATCCTTTGGGGGTGGCCCGGGCCCAGCTCCACGGCAATTACATTGTGGCACAAACCACGACTGGCATGATCATGGTCGATCAACATGCGGCCCATGAACGCATTGTCTATGAACGACTGAAACGGGAACGGGAAGGGCAGGGCATCATAACTCAAGCCCTGTTGGTGCCGCAGGTCATTGACCTTGATGGCGGAACTTTGGCGCAAGTCCTGTCAGTGACCGATCTGTTGGCAAAAGCTGGCTTGGTCGTCGAGGCCTTTGGCGAAGGGGCAGTGCTGGTGCGTGAAGTGCCCGCCGCTTTGGGCGGTGGAAATGTTCCAGCACTGCTGCGCGATATTGCTGACGATCTGCAGGAGTTGGACCAGTTGGGTTCGGTTGAAACCAGGCTCAATCACATTCTGGCGACTTTCGCCTGCCATCATTCCGTGCGCTCGGGTCGGGTTTTGAAACCCGAAGAAATGAACGCCCTTCTCCGCGAAATGGAAGTGACCCCCAACGCTGGCCAATGCAACCATGGCAGGCCAACTTTTATTGAATTGAAACTGGCGGATATCGAGCGCTTGTTTGGGCGTTCCTGATATAGGAAAATAATGCTTGACACCGCGCGGCTGTTTGGCTATGAACTGTGACAATCCAGAAATGCATTCAGCAATAGTTTTGTGAATCCCCTGAAAACGACGTGAATGCAAAGCCTCAGGCCATCTGGTAAATCCTGATCTGGGTATCGCCATAGGTTCTGGTGTCCAGCAATTTCAGCGCCGCTTGATCCGCAATAATTGCCTTTTCAGACTCTTCCAGAACAACGACGGCCTGCGGTGACAACCACTGGCCCGACAAAAGCGACACGATGGCCTTATCACCCAAGCCTTTGTTGTAAGGTGGATCGATAAACACCAGATCGAAAGGCGATTGCGGCGCGCAACTGCCAAGACCCGTGGCGTCGCGTTTCCAGATTTTACATTGGCCGATGGCACCACAACTATCGGCATTGTTGCGGATGATGCCGCGGGCTTCGGCATCCTCTTCAACAAACTGGCAGAACTTGGCACCCCGTGACAGGGCTTCAAGACCAAGCGCACCCGTGCCTGCAAACAGGTCCATGACCCGCGCACCCTCAATGGAAAATCCTTCGATGCCATGGGCCAGGATATTGAACAGGCTTTCGCGCACCCGGTCAGAGGTTGGACGGGTGGCGAGGGACGTTGGACCTTCAATTATTCGTCCCCTATATTTTCCGGCAACAATGCGCATGGCCGCTGTGTAGTTCGGGTCGCCGGATTTTGGCAAGGCGAAAAAACTGGAGCCACAAAGCCGCGGCTGGTATCACGTCCCTGTGACCAGCTATATTCTCAAACGCCCCCCCGCCATGAAAATTGCCTTGGCTGAAGCCCACGCGGCGGCAGCGCGCGGTGAAGTTCCGGTTGGAGCATGTCTGGTGGACGAGTTTGGCACGGTGTTGGCCCGAGCCGGAAATCGAACCTTGCAGGACCATGATCCAACGGCCCATGCCGAAATGCTGGTGTTGCGGGAAGCGGCAAAAGCACTTGGCAGTGACAGGCTGCCGGGATGCGATCTCTATGTGTCGCTTGAACCCTGCGCCATGTGTGCCGGGGCGATTTCCCATGCCAGATTGCGTCGGGTGTATTTTGCCGCGTCCGATGAAAAAATGGGTGCGGTGGAAAACGGTCCCCGGTTTTTTCAACAACCAACCTGCCATCATGCGCCAGAGGTTTATGGCGGTATGGGAGGCGAGGAAGCGGCGGCGTTGCTGAAGGGGTTTTTCAAGGGGCGAAGGTGAGGACCCGATTACTTTACCTCAGTCAGCTTTTTTTCCAGATCGCGTTTAAACTGGTCTTTCGCACCACTGGCGGCTTGCATGATTTCCTTGGCGCGGAAAAACTCGGTGGCACCGAATTGGCCACTGCTGGGCTTGACGTATATATCGGGCGGATTGACCATTCTGCGTCGTTCGGCCAGCTGGTTGAACATGATGAGCAGGGAGCCAATGGCGAGTTCAAGATTCGACGCAGGCGCAGGGCCAATCGGCCGGGGCTTTCCCGTCACATCGATGGCCACCACAATATCCATCCCCTCCCGCACATGATCAAAAGGCACCGGATTGACCACGCCGCCATCCACATGCACCCGGCCATTCAAACGCGGTGCTGCAATCAGGCCCGGAATGGCAATGGATGCACCAACGGCCTTGATGATGGAACCTTGCTGCAACACCACCTCTTCCATCCGTTCATAGTCGGTGGCGATGATCTTGAGGGGAATGGCCGTGTCTTCAATGTTTTGGACAAGATGATCGGGCAGGGCCAGGTCCGCCAGTTTTTCACCTTGGAGATGCAGTGACAGCAGGCTTTTCAACGACAGGAGTTGCGACAGCTTGGTTTGCCGGCTGCGGAAAATATAGCGGGCAAAATCCATGCGTCCTGAAAGTGTGGCCTCCACATGGTCGCGAATTTCGCGGCCCGACATGCCACAGGCATAGGCAGCCGCCACAACCGCCCCAATACTGCAACCCGCAATGACGGCGGGCTTCAAGCCCAGTTCATCAAAGGCTTCCAGCATGGGCACATGGGCAAAGCCCCTTGCCGCACCACCACCCAGTGCCAGACCAATTTTTGGAGAATTTGACATGTCTGCAATGTAGGGGAGGCAGGCGGAAAATTCAAATGGCACGCCAACCGATGTCGCGGCGGCAGAAACTTTCAGGGTAGTCGATCTTGTCCAGCGCCGCATAGGCCTTGATCTGGGCGGCGTTGATGCTGTCGCCATAAGCTGTGACATTCAAGACGCGGCCACCGCTTGAAACCAATTGGCCATCTTTCAGCGTTGTGCCGGCATGGAACACTTCAACATCTGGGCCAAGATCACTATCCAATCCATTGATGGGACTGCCTTTTGTATATTCAGCTGGATAGCCTTTGGCGGCGAGAACCACGCTCAGGGCCGCACCGGATTTCCATGTTGCCGTCGCTGAATCAAGATTGCCTTCCACAGTGGCAAGCAGAAGCGGCAGCAAATCATTTTGCAAACGCAACACTAAAACTTGGGTTTCCGGATCGCCGAAGCGGGCGTTATACTCGATGAGTTTGGGACCATCGCGCGTCAGGATCAGACCAGCATAAAGCACGCCTTTATAGGGATGGCCATCTGCCGCCAGGGCCTTGACCGTCGGCATGATGATGGTGGCGATGGTCTCATCGATGAGGGCTTGGGTCATGCAGGGTGCTGGCGAATAGGCCCCCATGCCGCCCGTATTGGGGCCCGTGTCGCCTTCGCCCACCCGCTTGTGATCCTGGGCTGTCGAAAGCGGCAAAATATTTTCGCCGTCGCACAGCACAAAAAAGCTGGCTTCCTCGCCTTCCAGAAACTCTTCAATGACGCAAGATGCGCCGCCAAACTTGCCGGAGAAAATAT
The DNA here is from genome assembly GCA_031420855.1 of Hyphomicrobiales bacterium. Taxonomy (GTDB): domain Bacteria; phylum Pseudomonadota; class Alphaproteobacteria; order Rhizobiales; family Aestuariivirgaceae; genus Aestuariivirga. The sequence continues at coordinate 493 of JANONM010000644.1, read as the reverse complement.
CGTCAACCGCAGCTTTGGCTTCTGCCAATGTCATGGCAACAGTCACACCCTTGCCAGCCGCAAGGCCATCGGCCTTCACCACGATGGGTGCACCCATTCTATCGAGATAATGCAGGGCGGACTCCCGATCATCAAAACGACTGTAGGCCGCCGTCGGAATATTGTTGGCGTGGCAGATGTCTTTGGTAAAGCCCTTCGATCCCTCGAGTTGGGCTGCATATCTTGAAGGGCCAAATGCCTTGATGCCAACAGCTTTGAGATCATCAACAAGGCCCGCAACCAGCGGCGCTTCAGGGCCTACAACCACGAAGTTGATGGTGTGGGATTTGCAGAATTCGGTGATCGCCATGTGATCGCGTGTATCCAGCGCAACGCATTTTGCATGTTGGGCGATGCCGGGGTTGCCGGGCGCGCAATAGAAATTGGCAAGCAGGGGGCTTTGCGCCAGCTTCCAGGCGAGGGCATGTTCCCGGCCACCTGACCCGATTAAAAG
>JANONM010000643.1:0-1656 GCA_031420855.1 Hyphomicrobiales bacterium | reverse complement strand
CTGTTTCAATTTTATTGGGGCGACGAAGGTGCCGCGCTGGGGGAAAATCTCGATCAGCCCATCTTCGGCGAGGCGGGTTACAGCAACCCTGACAGGTGAACGGGACACGCCAAACATTCCACAAATACGGTTCTCGCTGATTGCTTCGTTGGGAGCGATCCGGCAGGTGATGATTTCATTGCGCAGCAGACGGTAAACCTGTTCGGCGGCTGGCAAGCGGCGGTCAAGTGCAAAGCTTCCCTGAGCGGTGGCTACAGGAATCAATCCGGCATCAATGTTCGTCAAATTCATGAGGTCCTGTACTCAATCAATTTACTTGCCTCAATCCTTGCCATCTACCAACTTGTATACTAGAATACCGTTGCTGGCACAACTTTGCAATGTTGAGGCCGTTCAACTGGGAGAAACCAATGAAAAAAATCACAATTCATCTCGCGCTGTCGGCTGCTATGCTGGCATTGACGACTGGGCTGACATTCGCAGGCTCTGACACCAAGGTCGCACTCGTGCCCGGTGGCCCACACCCTTACTTTGCCGCTTGGGAACAGGCTGGTGCAGACGCCGTGAAGGATTTTGGCATTGGTGCAGGCGATTATCGCGTGCCACAAAAATGGGAATTGTCGCAGCAAAGCCAATTGCTCGAAAGCTTGTTGACGCAAGGCTATAACTCATTCCTGATCTTCCCCGGCGATGCTGTAGGTACCAGCCCGGTTGTACAAGAACTCGTCGACAATGGTGGGCAAGCGCTGGCTCTGGCTGGTTGTTTGAAGGACCCGACGCCTGTGCTTTTCTGCATGGGCACCGACACTGGCAATTCTGCCTATCTTGGCACCAAGGAATTGATCAAGGCCATGGGTGGCAAGGGCAAGATTGCCCACTTCACCGGCTTCCTGGTTGACCCCAACACCCAGCTTCGTATTGACGCTGTTCAAAAAGCTGCCGATGAGACCAATGGTGCTGTGACTGTCATGCAAGTCATTGCCGACATTGACGCGCCGCAGCCAGCTGAAGAAAAAATCAATGCCTTTCTTGCCGCCAATGCGGCTGGCGTGGATGGCATCGTCACCACGGCTTGGGTGCCCGCCGTGACAGCAGCCAATTCACTGCGCAAGATCGGTGACAAACGCATCAAGATGGTGGGCATTGACCACGACGAAGTTGTCATCAAGGCGATCAAGGACGGCTTTGTGAATGGCACGATGCTGCAAAACCCCTATGGCCAAGGCTATATCGGTTCCTATGTGCTGGACAAGTTGCGCTCGGGCTGCACGATCAAAGCCGATGCGCCATGGAAGTCAAATGCGCTCACAGCCAAGTTCGTTGACTCAGGCACGGTCTATGTGGATGCGACACAGGCTGATACCTATGTTGACGCCATGCGCGGCATTTCAAAAACGCTCATGGCCAGCATGGACAAGGATTTCCTGGCCTGCAAATAAACGCGCTCTGGCAATGATCCCTCGCCAATCCGGTTGTTGCACGCCTGCGACAACCGGATTGCTGTTGGCCCATCGTTGCGGACACCTGACATGATCTCATCCCATACAACCAACACCAGCGACACGATGCCGGTTGCGACAGGTCGCCAATCGCTCGTGCAGCGCATGGCCTTCAGCAGCGAGTTCGGCTTGGTGTTGCTGATCGCACTTGCTGTTG
>JANONM010000642.1:0-10972 GCA_031420855.1 Hyphomicrobiales bacterium | reverse complement strand
CTCAAGGCACTGGCGGGGCTGGCTGGTTTGGATACGGAAAAAATCTCACCGCATGTGCTGCGTCATGCCTTTGCCTCGGACCTGCTGGCCCATGGGGCGGATCTCAGGGCGGTGCAACAGATGTTGGGCCATGCTGATATTGCCACAACGCAGATTTACACCCATGTGCAAACAGAGCGGCTTTCCGCCACAATCCGGGATTTTCATCCGCTTGCCCGCAGGGCTGTTAACAAAGCCAATAAAGGGGATGGCGGCAAGACAAGTTGACTTTCTGTCCCCGGATTGCCAGTTAGTCGGGAACAATAAAGCAGGCTATGGTCTGCTGGAAGAATGACCAAAGAGGTTACATGCAGGCATTTCTGGATTTTGAAGCTCCGGTTGCAGAGCTTGAGGGCAAAGTTGCTGAACTTCGGGCCATGGCACAAGGCAATGCTTCGGTTTCCATTGCTGAAGACGTAAAATCGCTGGAAGGCAAGGCCGCCAAGATTTTGGCCGATCTCTATGCCAATCTTGATCCTTGGCAGAAGGCCCAGGTGGCGCGTCATCCTGAGCGGCCCCATGCGCTGGATTATATAGCGGGCATGATCACGGATTTTGTTGCGCTGGCGGGGGATCGCAAGTTTGCCGAAGATGAAGCACTGGTGGGTGGATTGGGCCGTTTCCAGGGACAGGGCGTGGTGGTGATTGGCCAGGAAAAAGGCTCCGACACCCAAAGCCGCCTCAAGCACAACTGGGGCATGGCCAAGCCTGAGGGTTATCGCAAGGCCGTGCGGCTGATGGAAATGGCAGACCGGTTTGGACTGCCGGTCATTACGCTTGTCGATACATCAGGTGCTTATCCCGGTGTTGATGCCGAGGAGCGGGGACAGGCCGAGGCCATTGCGCGCTCAACGGATTGTTGTCTGGCGCTGGGTGTGCCGCTGGTGTCTGTGATCATCGGTGAAGGTGGATCGGGGGGAGCCATTGCCATTGCCACCGGGAATTCGGTGTTGATGATGGAGCATGCCATTTACAGCGTGATTTCACCCGAAGGTGCGGCTTCGATTCTATGGCGCGACGCTGCCCGGGCGAAAGATGCCGCCGCAGCCCTGAAATTGACGGCACAGGACTTGAAAAAACTTGGGGTCATAGACGAAGTTGTCAGGGAACCGGCAGGTGGTGCGCACCGCAATCCAAAAGCGGCCATTGGCCATGTTGAAGAAGCAATTGCGCGGAGTTTGCAGGCTTTTGCAGGCATGTCGAAAGACGTGATTCGCACCCAGCGGCGCGAGAAATTCATGGGAATAGGCCGGGGTTTGTGATTGCTATCGCCGATTAGAAATCAAACAATTTGGCAATCACGTCGTATTTCGCACCAAGGCCACTGGATGTCGACGAAAGGGCGGGAACCAGCACCAAGCCCATGGCGGCAGCGATGAAGGAGTATTCGATGGCGGTTGCTCCGTCTTCGTTCTCCAGAAATCTGGCAAAGTGTCCAAACAGTTTCACGCGCAGTCTCCCGAAATTTGCCCAGCGGCATGACGTCACTATAAAAGCCAACTCCTTGAATTGTTGTTAACAGGTTGCAACGGGTTTTACAGTTTCAGCTGGGCTGACTGGGCAAACACTGGTGTTTCTGGCTTTGGTTTCAACTATGGTTTCCAGTTTGTTGATGATTGCGAACTCAAAAATGACGTGATCCTGCGAAATGATCTGGCAAAAGAAAGTCAATCCATATGAATATTCCCAATGTGATTTCAGTCAATCGGCGCACTGCCGTGAAAACCATCTTTGGCGCGGGAGTGGCGTGGGCAACTTCAACCGGATCAGCCTTGGCACAAGGGCAGTCTCGCATTTATGACATCAAGGCGGTTTCGCGCATTCTTGAAGTCAAGGGCAGGGCTGCGAAAGTCTTTGGCCTGGAGGTTGATGGTGGTTTGGGCGGATTGGTCACACGCTATGGTCCGCCATTCCGGGCGCGGGTGACCAACCAGCTCACAGAAGACACGCTCATCCATTGGCACGGGTTGACGCCGCCCCACAATATGGATGGGGTTCCCATGTTGTCAGGGCCGGTTTTGAAACCCGGTGAAAGCCGTGAATTTAGTTTCGAGAACAGCCGCACCGGCACCCATTGGATGCATTCCCATGTCGGGTTGCAAGAGCAGCAGTTGCTGGCTGCCCCCTTGATTGTTCAGGAGGCTGGCGATGCGCTGGTTGATGAACAGGAACATGTTGTCATGTTGCATGATTTCACCTTTCGCGATCCCCAGGAAATTCTGGCTGAACTGCAAGACGGCGGTGGCCTGCATGCCGGACATCAGATGGCTGGCGCTCATAAAATGCCTGATGGCACCGTGATGACAAGCAGCGCCGCTCCGGCGGTCATGCTGAGTGACATTGCCTATGATGCCATGTTGGCCAATGACCGGACGCTGGATGATCCTGAGGTCATCAAGGCGGAGCGCGGTGGGCGGTTTCGCTTGCGCATCATCAATGGTGCTGCGGCGAGCAATTTCTGGATTGATCTTGGTGAGATTGAAGGCGCCTTGGTGGCTGTGGATGGCAATGGTATCTACCCCGTCAAGGGACGGCGCTTTCCGCTTGCCATTGCGCAACGGGCCGACATTCGCTTGACCCTGCCACCGGGAAATGGCGCGTGGCCGATTTTTTTCCATGCAGAGGGTTCGAAAATGCGCAGTGGCATCATCTTGCAGGCAGGTGATGGAGAAGTTCGGAAATTTGAGCCTGAAGCAGATTTGTCAAAGGCACTTGATCTGGCACTCGAAGCTGGTTTTAAATCTGTCTACGAGCGGCCCGAAATTGCTATTTCGCGCACGGATTTTGTGATGCTCACGGGCGGTGGACCAGATTACAAGTGGGGCCTCAATGGCAAGTCCTCGATGCATGATGTGCTGTTCACTGTCCGGCAAGGTGAACGTTATGAAATCGTCATGCACAACATGACGGGCATGGCGCATCCGATGCATCTGCATGGGCATTATTTCAAAGTTGTCGGTGTTAACGGCCAACGTTTTGATGGTGCGCTTCGCGACACGGTGCTGGTGCCGCCCAACATGATGGTGGCCATACAGTTTGATGCTGACAATCCCGGCACCTGGGCTTTCCATTGTCATCACATCTATCACATGAATGCCGGGATGATGGGGGCTATTGCTTATATCAGTGCGGCTTAGAGGGGCGGTGGAAGTCTTTGCGTGGGTCCCCCACCTCCGTCGCTTCGCGCCACCTCCTCCCCGATGAAGAATCGGGTTGGAGAGTGTAGTCTAATACCGCCCTCCAACCCGCCCCTTTGGCGGGGAGGAGGTGGCCCTCGACTTGATCGGGGGCCGGAGTTGGGGGCTGCTGAGCAGATTAAGGATTCAGCTCAAAGCAATTCCTGCAAATACGGAATGAGTGGTTTGTCGGCGGGGGGCATGGGATAGTTGCGCAGGTCTTTGGCGCGTACCCATTTCAATTGCTGCCCTTCGCGTGACATGACATCGCCGTTCCAGCGCCTGCAGACATAAAGCGGCATCAGCAGATGGAAATCATCATAGGCGTGACTGGCAAAGGTGAGAGGTGCTAAGCAGCTTTCGGTGACGTCAATTGACAGTTCCTCTTTCAACTCGCGGATGAGGGCGAGTTCAGGTCTTTCGCCCGCCTCAACCTTGCCGCCGGGAAATTCCCAGAGGCCTGCAAGGCTCTTGCCCTCAGGCCGCTTGGCCAACAGCACGCGACCATCGGCATCAATCAAAGCGACTGCGACAACCAACAAGAGTCGCATGGTCAGCTGCGATAGGAGCCGTTGATGTCGATGTAACGATGGGTGAGATCGCAGGTCCAGACGGTGGCCTTGGCTTTGCCCACACCCACATCGGCTTCAATGACGATATGACGGCCTTTCATGTGGGGCATGATGTCGGCTTCCTTGTAACTGTCATCGCGCATGCCCTTGTTGGCCACCTGTATGCCACCAATACGGATGCGCAGCTTGTCGCGGACGGCTTTTTCGCCAGCCTTGCCGATGGCCATGACGATGCGTCCCCAGTTGGCGTCTTCACCTGCAATGGCGGTTTTGACGAGGGGGGAATTGGCAATCGACATGGCGATGCGGTGGGCAGCCTTGGCGGTTTCAGCGCCAGTAATGGAAATTTCGATGAGCTTTTCTGCCCCCTCACCATCTCTCGCCACTTGCAAGGCAAGGTCATGGCAAACACTGTCCAAGGCTTTGGCAAAAGCTTTCAGCCGGGGGTCAGCGGCGGTCTTCAAGCCTTTCGGTGCAGATTTTGCACCCGTGGCAAACAGCAGGACCGTATCAGACGTCGATGTGTCGCCATCCACGGTGATGCAGTTGAAAGTCTTGGCCACACTGGCCGACAACAGGGCCTGCAACGGCTTTGCCGCAATGGCAGCGTCGGTAAAAATGAAAACCAGCATGGTGGCCATATCGGGTGCTATCATGCCGGAACCCTTGGCGATGCCCTGGATCGTCACTGTCTCGCTGCCCAGCCTGGCCTTGGCAATAGAGGCCTTGGCAAAGGTGTCGGTGGTCATGATGGCCTTGGCCGCAGCATCCCAATGGGAAGGCGAGGCTGAGGCGGCAAGCTCTGGCAGGGCGTTCACGATAAAAGCGGGATTCAATGGTTCGCCGATGACACCCGTTGACGCCTGAAAAATTTCAGAAGACTTGGCCTTGAACCTCAAGGCAGCGGCTTTCGCAACGGCCTTGACCGTGGCGACACCTTTTTTGCCGGTAAAGGCATTGGCATTGCCGGCGTTGACCACAAGGGCGCGGGCCTTGCCCTGTTTTAAACCAGCTTTGCACCAGTCCACCGGAGCCGAACTGGATTTCGACGTGGTGAGACAGCCTGCCACCGTTGTGCCTGGCGAAAACAGTGCCAACAGCACATCAGGCCTGCCCTTGTAGCGAATGCCGGTTTGCGCCGTTGCCAGACTCACACCTGTAATGGCTTCCAGCGTCGGAAAAGCTTCCGGTGCCAGGGGGGATACAGGATGCGCCATGGCAATGCTCCGGTGTTGGTGTACAAAGGATTAAGGGGCCGCGCCTTCTTCGGGGAGCAGCAAGTCGCCCTTGCCGTCATCCTCGCTGCCGGGGGCGGCGGGTTCTTCACCTGAAACATTGGGCTTTTGCTGCTTTTCCTGCAAGGCTTTGCGCTGGGCGGCGGCTTCTGCAGCCACCTTCTTCAAGTCGGGATCAATAATTTCAACTTTGGCCAGATCCTTGAGACCTGCCAAGGTTTCCTGGACTTTCTGGCGGACCAGAACATTGCGGATGGCAGACTTCACCTGGTCATAGGGTTGGGCCGCACCCTGCTTTCGATCTTCAAGCCGGATGATGTGCCAGCCGAAGTCGGTCTTGATAGGGGGCGACACTTCACCCTTCTTCAGTTCAAAAGCGGCTTTCGAAAAAGCGGGGACCATTTCAGGTGCGGTGAAATAACCGAGATCACCACCATAATCCTTTGAACCATCCAGACTATACTGCTTGGCCAGATCTTCAAATTTTTCGCCTTTGCCGAGCTTCTCCTCAATCGACTTGGCTTCTTTTTCCGAAGCGACGAGAATATGCCGGGCCCGCACACGTTCTGTCGATGAAACCTTCTTGGCTTCTTCATCATAGACAGCGCGGATTTCGGCTTCGGTGATCTTGGGACTGATGACCTGTGACAGAAAACTGTCACGCAAGGCCTTGGCCTGATAGGCGGCAAGCCTGCGCTTGTAATCGTCCATTTCAGCCACGCCCTGCTTGTTGGCCAGTTGGGCCAGCAAGTGGCGCTCCACCAGAAACTCCACGACGAAGGGGTAACGCAGTTTTTTGGGCAGGTTTGGCAATTGGCCAATGACGTCATCAAAGGCCATGCGAACTTCCGACGTGCGAATTTCATAGCCATTGACGATAGCTACGACGGCATTTTCATCGGCAGGCGGTGCTGGGTCCTGGGCTGTGGCATCGGTTGCCGCGTCCTGGGACAGAACCGGCGTTGTTGCCAACAGGGCAAGGAAAGAAACGGCAAAACCCAAGCCTACTACGGCCTTAAGAGTCATCTTTGGCATGTGCGTCATGAATTCCATCAGTCGTTGATACGGCCACCCGCCGTTCAGTGCGGCTCTTGGTCTTCAAAAAAGGCAACAATGTGCCACAAGAGCCTGAAACCGCGCTGAAAATAGATGTTTTGTCCCGAAGGCTATTTGACGGCCCGTGGTTTCGAACACAAGGGGGAGGCGAATCTGTCTCTTGGCTGTTGCTTGTCTGCAACAGGCCCAGACCGCGCCTAATCCGGGGCCTGACCAAAGAGTAACATTGAAAGCTGGCAAGCCATGCCCTATCTGGCAGTTCAAGGCCCTGTCAACGCCAGCCCGCAGAACCAGCCATTCGTTCTCCAGACAAGGGGGCCGTTCTCCAGACAAGGGGGCGCGGAACTGGAAATCTGTGTTTTTGATCTGGTGATTGGCTTGGCTTCCGTCCTATAGGGTGTTCGACACGCGAGACGATTTGAATTTGATTGGGCCAGATGGCCCCACAGGATAGCAAGATGCTTGGACTAGGCGCACTGACCAAAAAGATTTTCGGCTCCAGCAATGATCGCAAATTGGTAAGCTATCGCAAGCGCCTGCCCGCCATCAATGCCCTTGAAGAGGAATACGCCGCATTGAGCGATGAACAGCTGAAAGGTCTGACGGTTCAATTCAGGGCGGAACTGGCTGGCGGCAAATCCGTCGACGACCTGCTGGCCCCGGCTTTTGCTGCCGTGCGCGAAGCTGCCAAACGGTCGTTGGGTCTTCGGCCCTTTGACGTTCAATTTTTGGGCGGCATGGTTTTGCATGAAGGCAAGATCTCGGAAATGAAAACCGGTGAAGGCAAAACCCTGGTTGCCACATTGCCGGTCTACCTCAATGCGCTGGAAGGCAAGGGCGTGCATGTGGTGACAGTCAATGACTATCTGGCCAAACGTGATGCCATCTGGATGAGCAAGGTTTACGGTGCGCTTGGCCTGACAACCGGCACCATTGTGCATGGACTGTCCGACGATGAGCGACGCAAGGCCTATGCCTGCGATGTGACCTATGCCACCAACAACGAGTTGGGCTTTGATTATCTGCGCGACAACATGAAATACCAGTTGCAGGAAATGGTGCAGCGCGGCCACAACTTTGCCATCGTCGATGAAGTTGACTCCATTCTGGTGGATGAGGCACGTACGCCGCTGATCATTTCAGGTCCGGTTGATGACAAGTCTGAACTCTACAACACCCTCGACCCCTATATTCCGGCCTTGGCGCGTGAAGACTATGATCTTGATGAAAAGCAGCGTTCGGTCACGTTGACAGAGCAGGGCAATGAGCACCTTGAACAATTGCTGATGGCGGCTGGTGTGCTGAAAGGTGCTTCACTTTATGACGCTGGCAATGTGACCATCGTGCATCACATCCAGCAGGCCCTGCGGGCCCATACACTTTTCCAAAAGGAAAAAGATTACATCATCAATGAAGGCCAGGTGGTGATCATTGATGAATTTACGGGCCGCATGATGCCGGGTCGGCGTTTCTCCGAAGGCCTGCACCAGGCCCTGGAAGCCAAGGAACATGTGGCGGTTCAACCGGAAAACGTGACGCTGGCTTCAATCACCTTCCAGAACTACTTCCGGCTTTATGGCAAGCTTGCCGGCATGACCGGCACGGCCTTGACCGAGGCCGAGGAATTCATGGACATCTATAATCTTGATGTGATGGAAATTCCGACCAATGTGCAGGTGGCCCGCAAAGACGAAGATGATGAAGTCTACCGCACCGAGAAAGAAAAATATGAATCAATTGCGGTCACCATTCGTGATGCGCGGACCCGCGGACAGCCTGTGCTGGTGGGCACAACTTCGATTGAAAAATCGGAAGTCCTGTCGGGCATTTTGAAAGCCCAGGGCTTTGAGCACAATGTTCTGAATGCCCGTTACCATGAGCAGGAAGCCAGCATCATTGCGCAGGCTGGTGTTCCCGGTGCCGTGACCATTGCCACCAACATGGCGGGACGTGGCACGGACATCAAATTGGGTGGCAATCTGGAAATGCGGATTGTGCTGGAACTTCCTGAAATGCCCGAAGGGGCCGAACGGCAGAAACGCATTGCCGGGATTGAGGCAGAGGTTGACGCCAACAAGAAAATTGTTCTGGCGGCAGGCGGACTTTTCGTCATCGGCACGGAACGCCATGAAAGCCGCCGCATTGACAACCAGTTGCGCGGCCGCTCGGGCCGTCAGGGAGATCCTGGCCGCTCGCGTTTCTATCTGTCACTTGAAGACGATCTCATGCGGATTTTCGGTTCGGACCGGCTTGATGGCATGTTGCAGAAACTCGGCCTGAAAGAGGGCGAAGCGATTATCCACCCGTGGATCAACAAGGCCTTGGAAAAAGCCCAGCAGAAAGTCGAAGCGCGCAATTTTGACATGCGCAAGAACATCCTGAAATTTGACAACGTCATGAATGACCAGCGCAAGGTGATCTTTGAACAGCGCATCAGCCTGATGAATGGATCAGAAGTTCCCGAGACCATCGACGACATGCGGCAGGACAGCATCAATGAATTGGTGGCCAAGCACATTCCTGAAAGTGCCTATGCCGAGCAGTGGGACGCCAAGGGTTTGCGTGAAAAACTGCGCGAAGTCATTGCCATTGATTTCCCGGTTGATGAATGGGCCAAGGAAGAAGGCATTGCTGATGTAGAAATCCGTGAACGTGTGACAACGTCGGCGGACACGCTCTACAACGGCAAGCGCGAGAAATATGGCAAGGACATCATGGATCAGGTGGAGAAGACGGTTATTCTCCGCACCCTTGACCGCCTGTGGCGTGACCATATCGTTACTGTGGATTACTTGCGGCAGGTGATTTACCTGCGCTCCTATGGCCAACGTGATCCGCTGAATGAATACAAGACCGAAGCCTTCAACCTGTTCCAGGCTTTGGTCACCGGGCTGAAGGCATCGGTCACATCGCAAGTCATGCGGGTTGAAGTGCAAACGTCGAATGGCACGGATGGCGAAGATGATTTCTTCGACGATGAAAGTGATCTACCTGAAATGGAAGCCCATCACATCGATGCAACGACAGGTGAAGATGAGTTGGGTGGGGGAGCCTTGGCACTGGCCCCGCCGTCTGCAAAGAAGGCCGCCAAAAAACCAGCCCGGAAAGCCGCAAAGTTCAATCCTAAAAAACCCGAGACCTGGGGCAAAGTGGCCCGCAACGATGAATGCCCCTGTAGTTCAGGCAAGCGCTACAAGCACTGCCATGGGGCGTATGTTTGAGAGCTTTTTTTGGGTCCCCCACCTCCGGCCTTCGGCCACCTCCTCCCCGCCGGAGTGGCGGGTTGGAGGGCTTTGTCTGAGTTCACCCTCCGCCCCGATTCTTCATCGGGGAGGAGGTGGCGCGACGCGCCGGAGGTGGGGGACGCAGCAGCCGTTGCGCCAGCAAGCAATCCTCCACTTGCCAAACCGAACCAAATCTATCTCACCTTCAAAGCGTCCGCCAACCTGGCTTTGGCGCTGCCGGGTTGCAAGGGTTTTTGCTGGGACTCGTGGGGTTTCCAGGCCATGGCCCAGGCGATATCAAGTGTTGATACTATGCGGCCGTCGGGATTGCTGAAATCACGGATGTAGGTTTCGGCGACTTTCAACAGCAAACGGCGGGAAGCGCACATGGTGTTGCGGCCCGACAGGCAGTTGCTGAAACCCGATAGTTTGATTTCGCGCATCAGGGAAAGCGCATCGGCATAACGCAATGTCATGCGGTCGGTGTCGGCGACCGGCAGTGCGAGGCCCGCCCGCTGCAAAAGCCCTCCAGCCTCCCTGAGGTCAATCATCGGGGCGACGCGCGGGCTGGCACCGCCCAACAATTCCTGCTCGGCCATCAACCAGCACTCCCGCAATTCGCGCAAGGTGTCGCCTGCGAAAAAACAGAACAAGGCAAGACCATCAGGTTTGAGTGCACGCGCAATCTGCGCCATATACCCCGGCACGTCGTTGACGGCTTGAAGATCGAGCAGGCTCATGACTGCATTCAGTGATTGAGGTGCCAATCCAAGATCATCGTTTGGGCTTGGCTCTCGGGCCTGAAGTTTGCCGAATTTGGCGGAGGCGGCCAAATGGGTTGAAAAGGCTTGATGACGCGGTGCGATCAACAGGGCCGTATCAAAATGTCGGTTGATGACGGCCAAGCGATCAGTCAATTCATCGGCAATGCGTTGATCGAGAAGCACAAGGCCATCGCCTCTCGCCATGGCCTGGCGCTTGAGATAAAGTTCCCGGTCAAAGATCTGGGGGGGTGCAGCTCGCATGGAAGAGCCGATAGCTGATAAACCGCAATTGCTCCAGCGCGGTGTGGGGCTGGCCCATTCGGTTTGGCTGGATGTGGTTGACTGGGTGACGCCGCCCCTGTGCCTGCAATGTCAGATGGCTATAACGCGGGGTGCTGCCTTGTGTGCCGCGTGTTGGCAGAAACTGACTTTCCTTGATGAACCAGTTTGCGATTGCCTTGGCATTCCCTTTGCCTTTGATGAAGGTGAGGGAGCGTTGTCACCTGCTGCCATTGCCGATCCGCCGCACTGGGACAAGGGGCGGGCGGCTGTGGCTTTTGATGATCATTCGAAACATCTCGTCCACCTGTTGAAATATCGTGATGTGCAGGAAGCGGGATTGGCCATGGCCCGCATGATGGCGGGGGCGGGGCGTAACCTCATCGCGGCAAGTGATTTGATTCTGCCTGTGCCCTTGTACCGCTGGCGGCTGTGGCGGCGGCGCTTCAACCAGGCGGCCTATTTGGCGATGCAGATTGCCGAACAGTCCAACCTGCTGTGTCTCACAGATGTATTGCTGCGGCAGCGCTCAACCACACCGCAGGTGGGCCTTGATGCGGTTCAGCGCCGCCGCAATGTGCGGGCGGCTTTTGAAGTTTCGCCGGATCATCAGGCATTGATCGAAGG